>JBDUAG010000663.1:0-2640 GCA_040004785.1 Burkholderiales bacterium
TTCAGCCAGGAGCGCATCAACGTGACGCTGGCCGAGCTGCAAGGCGAGCAGGACGGCGTCAAGCACCTGTTGTAAGCCAGACGGCTGCGTGCGGCCGTGTGCGCACGCTCATCCACGGGAGCCCTGCCATGGCCGACAGCGACTGGAACCCCGAGCTGTACCGTCGATTCGAGGACGAACGCACCCGACCCGCCCGCGAACTGCTGGCGCGCGTGCCGCTTGCAGATGCAGCGCGCGCCTACGATCTGGGCTGCGGCCCGGGCAACTCGACCGAATTGCTGGTGGAGCGATTCCCTGGCGCGCAGGTCACCGGCACCGACAATTCCGAAGCCATGCTGGCGAGCGCCCGCGAGCGCTTGCCAGCCTGTGGCTTCGAGCTGAGCGACATCGCCCACTGGCAGCCTGCCGACGCACCCGACCTGATCTACGCCAACGCAGCGCTTCAATGGGTCGGGGATCACGAGACCCTGATACCGCGCCTCTTCAAGGCGCTCGCGCCGGGCGGCGTGCTCGCGATTCAGATGCCGGACAACCGCGACGAACCGACGCACCACCTGATGCGCGAAGTCGCCACACTCGACCCATGGGCGAGCAGCATCGGCAACGCCGCGGCGATCCGCACCAAGATCCTGGCGTTGAACACCTACTACGACCTGCTGGCGGCTGACGCGGCCGAAGTCGATGTCTGGCGCACCGCTTACCAGCACCCGATGGAGACGCCGGCATCCATCGTCGAATGGGTGCGTGGCACCGGCTTGCGGCCGTTCATCGATCCGCTGACGCCGGCGTATCGCGAAGGCTTTCTGGCCGAGTACGAGCGCCGCATCGCCCTGGCCTACCTGCCGCGCGCCGACCGCCGGCTGCTGCTCGCGTTCCCGCGCCTGTTCATCGTCGCGCGCCGCCGCGCCGCCTGACCCGAAGCTTTCATGACCACCACCGCCCCACATCCCCGCGACGCCCTGTTCGACGCCGATGAGGTGGTCACGTCCCTGCCTGTTTGCGACCACTACTGCGGCGTCGAGGAGCGGATGCGCAAGAGCCTGGCACTTCAGGCGAAGCTGGGCCCGGTGTTCGACATCACGCTCGATTGCGAAGACGGCGCACCCCTCGGCGGCGAAGCGGCGCACGCGCACATGGTGGCCGAGTTCGCGTTGTCGACCGAGAACCGCTTCGGCCGCGTCGGCGCGCGCGTGCATCCGGTCGATCATCCGAGCTTCGCCGACGATGTCGCGACGCTCGTGGGCCGCGCCGGCGAGCGACTGGCCTACCTGATGGTGCCCAAGCCGCGCAGCTTCGACGAGGTCGAGCGTGCCTGCGCCGAGATCGATCACCAGTTGCGCGTGCACGCCCTGACGCGGCCGCTGCCGGTTCATGTGCTGATCGAGACCCACGGCGCGTTGCGCGAAGTCGAGGCGATCGCGGCGCACCCGCGCGTCGAGTCGCTGTCGTTCGGGCTGATGGATTTCGTCTCGGCGCACCGCGGCGCTATTCCCGCGAGCGGCATGAGCGCCGAAGGCCAGTTCACGCACCCGCTCATACTGCGCGCAAAGCTCGCCATCGCGGCCGCCTGCCATGGGCTCGCGAAGACGCCTTCGCATTGCGTCGTGACCGAGTTCAACGACAGCCAGGCAATCATGGCGGCGGCCACGCGCGCCTCGCGCGAACTCGGCTATACGCGCATGTGGAGCATCCACCCGAACCAGATCGAGCCGATCGTCGAGGCCTTCGCGCCGAGCGCGGCCGAGGTCGAGCAGGCGTACCTGATCGTCAGCGCGGCGCAGGATGCGCAGTGGGCGCCGATCAACCACCGCCATCATGGTCGCGACACGCTGCACGACCGCGCCAGCTACCGCTACTTCTGGCAGGTTCTCGAACGCGCGCACCGAACCGGCCAGCCGCTGCCGGCGCAAGCGCAAGTTGCATGGTTTGATACATCTCGCGCCTGAAGTGCCGATCAAGGACGACGCAGCGCGTCGGTTCTGTTTCCGAAACGAAACGCCGTCGCAACGTCTGCGCGGTGCAGCATGGAGCCACCACGAACTTGGAGTGTGACCTTGCTCACGCACGCAGCTATGAGGCAAGGAGCAATGCGGCAATTTTTCGCGGCCCGGCGGCCGGGAACTGCGACGGTCCGCCGAAGTCTCCGCCTGCGTTTTGTTGCAATCATCCACCTGCCGAGGTGTTGCCGCCCGCGGCCAGTGCCGACAATCCGTCCGCACATCTTTGCTTTGAGAGGAGATCTCTGAATGAAACAGCTATCCACCATCGGTCTGGCCATTGCACTCTGCGCCGTGAGCTTCGGCTCCCTGGCCGAAACCGCCGCGAAGCCGGCGAAGAAGGCTGCCAAGCCGGCCGCCGTCGCCAAGGCACCGGCTGAGCCGCCTGCGGCCTCGCCGGAGCAGATCAACGCTGCCGAGCGTGTGTATTACGGCGCCTACGCCTGCGAGTTCGACAAGACACTCGATGTCTCCATCAGCCCGAAATATCCGGGCTACGCCGAGCTGCGCTTCGGCAAATCGGTGTACGTGATGAAGCCCATCGTATCGTCGACCGGTGCGATCCGCCTCGAAGACGTGAAAGGCGAAACGCTGGTGGTGCAGATCGCCGCCAAGTCGATGCTGCTGAACGTCAAGACCGGCC
>JBDUAG010000664.1:0-2639 GCA_040004785.1 Burkholderiales bacterium
GGCCAGCTTGGGCAGCTCGCCCGAGCAGATGCCGTCGCCGCCCATGAACTTGGCGGTGATGCCGAGTTGCTTCATCTGGCGGATCATCGGGCCGGCCACGGCGTCCATGCCGCCGAAGAAGACGACGTCGGGCTTCTTGGCCTTGATCTGGGTCAGGATGGCCGTGAAGTCGGTGGCCTTGTCGGTGGTGAATTGCGTCTCGGCAATCGCGCCGCCCGAGGCCTTGACGGCCTTGGTGAACTCTTCGGCCACGCCCTGGCCGTAGGCCGTGCGGTCATCGATCACGGCGATCGACTTGCCCTTGAGTTCCTTGACGGCGTACTTGCCCAGCGTGCCGCCCAGGTGCACGTCATCGGCGACGACGCGGAACGTGGTCTTGAAGCCCTGACGGGTGTACTTCGGGTTGGTCGCCGACGGCGAGATCTGCGGGATGCCGGCATCGCTGTAGATCTTCGATGCAGGAATCGAGGTGCCCGAGTTCAGGTGGCCGATGACGCCGACGACCTTGGAGTCGACCAGCTTCTGCGCCACGGCCGTGCCTTGCTTCGGATCGCCTGCGTCGTCTTCGGGTACCAGCTCGAGCTTGACCTTCTTGCCGCCGATCATCACGCCCTTGGCGTTGAGTTCGTCGATGGCCATCTTGGCGCCGTTCTCGTTGTCCTTGCCCAGGTGGGCGATGCCGCCGCTGGTCGGCCCGACGTGGCCGATCTTGACGACCGCGTCCTGTGCGTAGGCCGCGCTGCCGAACAGCACCACAGCAGCCGCGACGATCGTGTTCAGTTTGATTTGCATGCAAAACCTCCGGATGGGAAAAGAGAGTAATAGTTGAGAGTTATCAACGGGCGACACCATAACCCCAAAAGCAAGCCCGTTCACTCAGTGAATGCTCGGGTCACAACGGCCGCGACTTCGAAGAAGCAACCTTGGGGGTGAGCCCACAACGCGCCGACTAGCGAGTGCGATGACGGGACAATTCCTGCGCTACCGCGCGGGCGACTACATCACGCAAGGTCGATGCCAGCTCGGCACGGGCATCGCGGATGATGCTGTCGGTCGCGCGCGTCAGGATCGGGCTGAGCGCCTCGCGCAACCGGTACTCGAGCATCAGCTCGACCTGGTGCTGCAGGCCGGCCAGCACGCGCTGGATCAGTTCCTCGTCGCCCATCGGCGGCACGTGGGTCGGGGCCGCCGACGGGTACGCCTCGGGCACGAAGCTGCCGGCCTCGAACGGCATCGCCTCGGCGGCCGGGCCCAATGGCTGCAGCGTCGTCGGGTCCGGCATCACGACGACCTCGGTGAGGGTCGGGACGCCAGCCGGCGCTTGCCAGTCGCCGCCGCTCAATTAGCCACCTCATGCTTCTCGATCGCGTAACCCCGCGTCGCGTAGTACTTCCAGCGCTGGCGCGCAGCGAGCCGGTCACGTTCGTCCGGCGTGACAATCTCGATCATGCGCGCGAAGCTCTCGAACCCGGTGGGTGCCTCGTCGTGCAGGTTGACCAGCACATCGTGGTGCCCCGCCTGGGCCAGGTCGGCGACCAGCCACACCGGCGTGGTGCGCAGGCGTGGTGTCACCTCCTGGCCGGGCCGCGCCATCACATGCGGCACGAACTCGAGCGGGTCAAACGTCCACAACACCCGGTCGAGGTTCGCCAGCACCGGCGGCGCGCCCGTGACCACGATCTGCGCACCCTTGCGCAGCGCCTTGCGCAGGAGACGACACGCGTACTCGGTGCGATCCGGCACGTTGAAGTGGAAGCTGATTTCGGTCACTCAACCCTGCTGTGCGAGCACGAAGTGCGTGAGCAGCGGCACCGGCCGCCCGGTCGAGCCCTTCGTGGCGCCGGACTTCCACGCCGTACCGGCGATGTCCAGGTGCGCCCACGGGTACTTCGAGGTGAAGCGCTGCAGGAACATCGCCGCGGTGATCGCACCGCCGGCGCGCCCGCCGATGTTCGCCATGTCGGCAAAGTTGCTCTTCAGGCCTTCGCCGTACTCCTCGTCGAGCGGCAGGCGCCAGCACGGGTCGAGACCGGCCTCGCTGGCGGCCAGCATCTGCGCGGCGATCTTGTCGTCGGCGGTGAACAGACCCGAATGGTGGTGGCCGAGCGCAACCACGCACGCACCTGTCAGCGTCGCGACATCGACCACGACGGCGGGTTTGAAGCGTTCGGCATAGGTCAGCGCATCGCACAGGATCAGCCGGCCCTCGGCATCGGTGTTCAGAATCTCGATCGTCTGGCCCGACATGCTCTTGACCACGTCGCCCGGCTTCACCGCACTACCGCTGGGCATGTTCTCGCACGACGGGATGATGCAGACCAGGTTCAGCTTGGGTTTCAGTTCGGCGACCGCGCGCAGCGCGCCGAGCACGCTCGCCGCGCCGCCCATGTCGAACTTCATCTCGTCCATCTCGGCGCCCGGCTTCAGCGAGATGCCGCCGGTGTCGAAGGTGATGCCCTTGCCGACCAGCACCACCGGCGCTTGCGACTTGGCCGCGCCCTCGTAGCGGGCGACGATGAAGCGCAGCGGTTCATCAGAGCCCTGCGCGACCGAAAGGAACGAGCCCATGCCGAGCTTCTCGCAAGCCTTGCGGTCGAGCACCTCGACCTTCAGGTCGTACTCCTTGCCGAGCTTCTTCG
>JBDUAG010000120.1:0-8824 GCA_040004785.1 Burkholderiales bacterium
CGCCGCGCGGCCGGATGCGCGAAAAGTCGTAACCCACGCCGCCGCCGCGCCGCATCGTCTCGGCGGCTTCGGTGAGCGCGGTGTAGATGCCGGGGTGCCCGTCCTCGGATTGCGAGATCGAATCGCCCACGGGCTGCACGAAGCAGTTGATCAGCGTCGCCGAAAGTCCGGTGCCTGCAGCAGACTGGATGCGGCCGGCGGGCACGAAGCCCGCGCGCAGCGCCTCGGCAAAACTCAACTCCCACTGCGCGCGCTGGTCCGGGAGTTCGGCCTGGGCGAGCGCGCGGGCGACGCGCCGGTTCACCGCGTCGATCGACGTCTCTTCTCCCTTCGCGTACTTCTCCAGCAGGACTTCCGTGCTGATGTCTTGCGGGAGGAGGTTGTGCAGTGTCGGCGGGACTGATTGGTCGGTGTCGTGCATTGGGGAGGGATGATCAACGGGTTCGTTTCAGGCGACGGCGAGCACTTCGCTGCGAGTCATCAGCCGCGTCATCAGTTCCCGCACGCTGCGGATGTCCCGCCCGAACGGCAACTCGCCGACCCCGCGGAAGAACAGGCCTTTCTTGACATCGCCACGCAGGGCTGCGGCCAATTGTTTGTCGATGCAGAACTGGCCCCAACCCGCCAGGCCATCGCGCAAGCCGCACTGCGCCAGACAGTCGAAGGCGAGCGTGCAGCGCGGCTTCACGTGGGCCACGCTCTTCAGCTTGGCCTCGGCCGCAAGGTAGTTCTGCAGCCAGGGCGTCAACACGGCGCGCGCAGGCAGGCCGGCCACGCTGGTGAACTCGACCATGTCTGCGTCGCGAGCCTGCGCGAGAACACGCTTGAACTCGGCGTGTGCGTCGCACTCCAGCGTGACTGCGAAAGGCGTTCCGATCTGCACGGCCGCCGCGCCCAAGGCCTGCACGCGGGCGATGTCGTCGAAGCGGCGGATGCCGCCCGCTGCGATCAGCGGCACTTTGCCTTCGAGGCCGGCTGCGCGCAGAAACTCGATGGCCTGCGGGATCACGTTCTCGAACTCGAAGCGCGGGTCGTTCAGGTCGGCGACTTTCGCCGCACCAAGGTGACCACCGGCCAGACGCGGGTGCTCTATCACGATCGCATCAGGCATGCGCTTTTTCCGCTCCCACTTGCGTACGACGAGCTGCACACCGCGGGCGTCCGACAGGATGGGGATCAGCAGGGCTGCCGGGTGATCCTGTGCCAAGTCTGGCAGATCGAGCGGCAGCCCCGCGCCGACGACCACCGCGTCGATACCGCATTCGAGCGCCCGGGTCACCGACGGGCCGTACTCGCTCACGGCGCGCATCACGTTGATCGCGAGAAGCCCTTGCCCTGATGACAAGGCCCTTGCCGCTCGGATCTCGCGCTCCAATGCTTCGAGATTGGCTTCGTTGATGGCCAGCTTGGCTACCTCGGTCGCTGCAGACCCGGGAGCCAGTCCCCGGGTGCGTTCCATCAGGTCGGGATGGTGTCGCCGCAAGTCGACTGACGAGATCGTCCCCATCGCATTCAGGGCGGCGACGCTGCCCGCAAGCCTGTGTGCCGACACGCCAACGCCCATGCCGCCCTGAACGATGGGCAACAGCGTCCGACCTGCCAAGCGAAGCGGCGCGAGACCGCTGGTTTGTAGAAGATCAGGCAGGTCGCCGGGGTCGCCGCTCACCTCGACTTCCTTCGGCCGAGCAAGAAGACGGGCGTTTTGAAAATAGATGCATTTGACATGCATCTATTGTGGGCCCGATGTACAGCCAGTGGTTGATTCAGATCAAACCTCTGTAACGGCAAGCCCGATCTCAGCTGAACTGCACCGGCCTGCCCTGCACATCAAAGGGGATGAAACCGCCAATGCTGCCGGACTTGATCGAGTCGACCATGCGCTGCAATGGCGCCTCGGCCTGCAGACTCGTCGGGCTGGCCCCGCCCGATCCGGGCAGTGCGGCGACGAACACCATGTCCCAGGCCTGCTCGAACTCGCGTGACTCTTCAAGCAGCGCGTCGAACGAGGCCAGCTCGGCCGGCAGTTTGTCGACGCACATCAGAGGCGTCAACGTGCCGCCGTGGCCCGCCTCGAAGCGCGCCCTTTGTTCGGCCGTGGCATCGGCATCGACACCGGCGGTGGCAAAGACGAACAGCAGGCGCTGAGGCTCGGGCTGCTCGGTGGCGGCGCGCAGAAGGTCGTCGAAACTTGCGATGGTCATGGATGGCTTTCAGAAGAAGCGGGGTGCAGCAACACGGTGAGCAGCAGCGACGCGTCCGTGATTGCTTTCACCGCGTGGGGCTCGCTGCCGGTGAGCATGACCAATTGGCCTGCGAGGAGATCACACGTGCGTGAAGGTGTCGTCACGGCTGCTTCGCCCTCCAGGCAGTGGATCGTGATCGCACCCGGCACGCTGTGCTCCGGCAGCCCGTGCCCTGCGCGCAACACCAGACGCATCAATTGCAATGCTGGCGTCTTCAACAGGCTCGTCGTCACCGCACCAGAAAGGCCGGCGTCGAGCGGCCGGACGTCGATGACATCGAGTGGTTGGGCGTGCGGCAGAGCCATGATGTCTCCTGAACGATGGTGTTGCGCAGTCCAGCAACGCCCCGATGATGCGCTCCGGCAGGTCTTGTCGCCGCCGAGTCTCCCTGACGCCCCATCAGGGTGGGTCGCGCGGTTGCCAGGGCGTGCGGCAACACGAGCCGCTTCGTCGGAGCCGTGCGTGGCGACGTGCGCGACCAGACGCTGTAGCGTCACGCATTGGCTTTCGACGCGATGGTGGACGCGTAGGGTCGACTGGGTAAGTTCGTCGGCAGGTCTGTCCCCACCGACGAAGCGAAGATCAGACTGGACCGCGAACGCGAGGTTGGTGCGCGCGCGCGAGCTCGGTGACGCAGCGTCTGAGCAAGTCGATCTCTGCTGGCGTCAGGCTTTCGCGCCCAGCACGGCGCCGCAGGCGCGCCCACGCCCACTATGCTTGGCACGGTACAGCTGAGCGTCGGCCAGCGCGAGCAGGCGAGCTGGATCACCGCCACGTTCTGGCGGGCTCATTGAGACGCCGACGCTGACGGTGACAACGTCGGACGCGTCGGAATCCGCGTGCTCGATCTGCAACCCGCGCACACTTTTCTCGATGCCAGCGCCAACGGCCATGGCACCCTCGAAATCGGTCCCAGGCAGGATGCAGGCGAACTCCTCGCCGCCGTAGCGCGCGACCAGGTCGCCCGGGCGAAGCAGACCCCCTCTGATTGCAACAGCCACCCGCCGCAGGCATTCGTCACCCACCTGGTGGCCGTAGCGGTCGTTGAACCGTTTGAAGTGATCGACGTCCAACATGAGCAATGCCAGGGGCAAGGCACTGCGCGCGGCGCGTCGCCATTCGGTGTCCAGTCTTTCATCGAAGGAACGGCGGTTGGCCACCCCGGTCAAGCCGTCGATGAACACCATCCGGCGCAGCAGGTCGCTTTGCGCCTTCAGCGTCAGATGGGTCTTGACCCGCGCCCGCACTACCGCAGGGTTGACGGGCTTGGCGATGAAATCTACCGCGCCCAGTTCGAGGCCTTTGGTTTCCTCCTCGGCATCGGAGTGCGACGTGACGAAGATCACCGGGATGCTTCGCGTGGCTTCGTCTGCCTTGAGTTGTGCGCAGACTTCATGGCCATCCATGTCGGGCATAACGACGTCGAGCAGGACCAGATCGGGCGGGTCCTCCCTGCAAAGCGTCAGCGCCTTGGCGCCGCTGGTCGCCATCAATACCCGATGGTCGGGCAAAAAAATGCGGTAGAGCGCCTGAATGTTGATCGGCTGATCATCCACGATGAGAAGGCAAGGCCGCTTGTCGGGTGCCTCCAGCAATGCGGATAGAGGACTCGGGATTCCGGACATGGCAGAGTTCACTTGCCGAGCCTTGCATTTAGCGCCTGGCATTGCCAGAGCGCTTGATCGAAATCAAGCGAAACCATCGCCTCGTCGAGCGGCTGCAGTGCATGTCGCATATGCCCGTGCGTCCGCTGCAGCTGCTCGAAGACCTCCAACGCGCGCATGTCTGCGCCGCGCAGCAAGACCGTCAGTTCATCGAGGGACCGGCGCAATCCCGACAGGTCGGCGGGCTCCGCCAGGCCCGTGTCGGCGCCTGCTGGGATCCCCGGAACCACCCGTTGCAAAGACTGGTGCAGGGCCTCGGCGACGTGAGTGATGTCTTGCAGCGTGGCCGCTACCAGAGTGCTCAGCTGCTCGATCACGACATCCTGTTGCGCCCGCGCCTCGGCACCACCGAACGTGCGCTCGGCGTGCGCCGCCAGATTGGCCAGCGGCCGAATGCCCAGTGTCCCTGCCAAGCCCTTGAAGGTATGCATCAGACGCTTCGATTCATCGAACCGGCCTTGCTGCGAGAGCGACCTCAGTTGATCAGGCAGCGACGCGAGATCCTTGAAGAACGTTTGGAGTGTGCGCAGGTATGCGTGGCTGTTGCCTCCCATTCGACCCAGCGCAGCGTTCAGATCAATACCCCGTCGCTCGGCTTGCTCGAGCAATACGGTCGACACGGCACCTGCCTTTGGCTCGACGCTGGTGACTGCAGCGACGGCTCGGCCGGTCTGGCGCAACAAGGTGGCCACGAGATTCGAGAGATCGAAGGGCTTGCCCACATGGTCATTCATTCCAGCGGCAAGACACGCCTCGCGGTCAGACGCCATGGCATTGGCCGTCATCGCGATGATGGGCAGTGACGTCAAGCCCAGGGTCTGGCGAATTCGAGCAGTCGCGGTGTAGCCATCCATCACCGGCATCTGCAGGTCCATCAACACGGCATCGAAGGGCGGGTTGGCAGCGGCCACGGCCTCGATGCCCAAGTACCCGTTGGCGGCCAGCGCCACATGTGCGCCTTCATCGGTCAGCAGTTCCTGGGCGACCTGTTGGTTGTTCAGGTTGTCCTCAACCACAAGCACCCTCATGCCCACCAGTCGCTGCAAGTTGGTCTGTGCCGTCGGCCGATTCAACAACTCCGGATGTGCAAGCGCCACGCGCGCGTCGGATACCGCATCGAACAGCATGGAAGCGGTTACGGGCTTGACTAGAAAGGCGCTCAGGATCGCCTGCTCTTCGGCGCCACGCTGGGCCAATGCATCTCGCCCATGGCCGGTGACCATGAACAGCAACGGAGCAGCTTGCTCGGAGGCCTTTGCCATTTCCAGCAGTCGCTGGCTGGTTTCCCAGCCATCCAGCCCCGGCATTTGCCAGTCGATGAACACCGTCTCGTAGGGCAGGCCTTCGGACGCACGCGCCGCCGCGAGGGCAATCGCCTCGGCACCGCTGGCAGCCGCATCGGCTTGCCAGCCCAGCGACTGCGCCATGCCGACGAACACCTCGCGCGCACTCGCGTTGTCATCGACGATCAGCGCGCGCACGGCCCCCAGTTCGGACTGCCGCGACAATGCCTTGTCGGCGGCCGCCTCGGCAAGTATCAGCCGTATCTGGAAATGGAAAGTGCTGCCCTTGCCCGGGGTACTGTCCAGCCGGAGCTCTCCGCCCATCAATGCGACCAGGCGCTGGCAAATCGCCAGCCCCAAGCCGGTGCCGCCAAAGCGGCGGGTCGTCGAGGCCTCGGCCTGCGAGAACCCGGTGAAGATGTGCGCCTGATTCTCGGGCGCGATTCCGATGCCGCTGTCGCGCATCGCGAACTCCAGCAGCACGTCCTCCTCGGTGCGCTCGACCACCCGCAGACTCAGTACCACCTCGCCATGGCTGGTGAACTTGATGGCATTGCCGCCCAGGTTGATGAGCACCTGTTGCAGGCGCATGTCATCGCCGAGCAGACAACGAGGAACCGCGGGGTCGATGTCGAAAAGCACGTCGATCGTCTTGGCCCCGACGTTGGCCGACAGGATCGTCGACAGATCGCGCAGCAGGCGATCAACGCGGAAGGGGCGTGGGTCGAGCGACATTTTCCCGGCCTCGGCCTTCGAGAAATCGAGGATGTCGTTGAGCAGGCCCAAGAGGGAGCGCGCGGCACCCTCGGTCTTCGAGGCGTAGTCGAGTTGCCGCGGTGTTAGCGACGTCTTCTGCAGCAGACCCAACATGCCCAGGATCGCATTCATCGGCGTGCGGATTTCGTGGCTCATGTTGGCCAGGAACTGGCTCTTGGTGACGCTGGCCTGCTCGGCTCGCGCCAGCGCGTCCTTCAACAGGATCTCGGCCTGCTTGCGCGCGCTGACGTCCGTGTAGGTCGTCACGAATCCACCGCCTGGGATCGGCGCGCGGCGCACATCCAGCGGGAGTCCGTTGGCGCGTTCGCGCTCAAAGAACTGCACGACCGGGTCGCGTGCACGCTCGATCACTCCGGCCACAATGTCTTCGACGTCACCCGAACCGTAGTCTCCGCGCTCGGCGCTGATTCGGACGAGCCGGTCGAAAGTCACGTCTTGAGCCTCGAACACGGCGTCTGGCAGCTCCAGCAGTTCCCGGAACTGGCCGTTGTGTGCCACCAGCTTCAGCTGGTCATCGACGACGCTCAGACCGCACGGCAGGCTCTGCAGCACACCCGTCATCAGCTCATTGCTGCGGCGCAGCTCTTCATCAAGCGCACGCCGCTCTGTGATGTCGTATCCAATCTCCATGAACCCGATCAGCACGCCGGCCTCGTCTCGCGTCGGCTGTACTTCGGTGTCGACCCAGTATTCGCGACCATCCTTGGCACGGTTCAGGACTTCGACCCGACAGGCCTCGCCGGCGGCCACCGCATCGAGCAGGGTCTTGATCGTCGGCGGATCCGCCTTGCCGCTGCCGAGCAACTCGCCAGGCGTCCGTCCCGAAGCTTCTTCCAGCGAGTAGCCGGTAATTCGGGTGAAACCTTCGTTGACCCAGTGGATACGCATCTGCGCATCGGTGATCGCCACCGAATTCGATGTGTGCTGCACGACGCGCGCCAGGCGGGCGAGATCGGCCGTCATGCGCTGTGCGCGCCTTTGTGCGCGCACGCGGCCTACGGACAGCAACCAGACCGCGAGTGCCATCAGAAAGCTGGCCCCTAAGCCTCCCAGGGCGACGAAGGCCACGTTGGAACGGTTGATCGTGGCTTCGAACGCAGGCGTGCTGGTGGCACGCAGCGTCAGGGTGCGCCCTCCAACCACAAAGCGCCGCAGCGACTCGTACGCATGGTCGGGGAGTCGGAGGGCGAGCGCGTCCTTGCTCGACGCGTCGCGTCGGCTGTCGTACAGGAGGTCGCCGGCCTGCGTCGTCTCGCGGTCGAACAGCTCGATGTCGAGCGTGCCTTCGGCGACGTCGGTCACACCCTTCATGATCTCCGAAACCACGATAGGTGCGTACACCAAGCCGATGACCATGGATTCGCGCTGTTCAGGCGTGGCGAGTGTGGCGGAATTGCCGCCTTTGTAGATGGGCACGAAGTACAGAAACCCTGGACCTCGTTTGTCGTCCTGCACCAGCCCGATGCTGCCGCTGAGGGATGGCAAGCCGCTGCGCACGGCCCGCTCGGCGGCTTCGCGTCGAATCGCCTCACGTCCGACGTCCTTGCCCAGAGCGCCGCGATTCGACGGGCTCGGCTCGATGTACTTGACCACATAGAGGTCTGGAGCGTTCCCGGCCGTGTCTACGGCGAACTCGGGGCTGCCGTCCGCTCGCTGCGCCTCAAGAAAACTGGCGAGATCGTCGCGCTTCACGCGCTCGATGAATCCAAAGCCCCGCACGCCAGGGAACTCGGCATGCAAGTCCCGGGACTCAACCCAAGCGCGAAGCTGGCCTCGCGTGACTTGACCATCTGCAGCGAACAATCCACGCAGACCATTGAGACCGTACACCGGCAAGGAGAAGTGGCGGCGGACGTCTCGTTCGATCCGTTCCGCGCGGCGTTCGAACTTCTCTTGAGCCGCTGCTGAGATGCTGCGCAGTTGCCAGATCACGCACAGGCCTGTCAACGCCAGTCCCAGCACTTGAGCGGCAGCGGTCATCACAATGGCGGAATTGACGGTGCCGTTCTCCAGGCGTTTGCCGCTGGTCGACGGTGATGGCTGGGTTGGCCCGGCCATGCAGCGCCAGTAAATGGTGGGGCCCGCGAGAAGTATCAAGAGCGCCGCGCTCAGAAACATCTGGCTTCGAGGCGTCAGTCCGGTGGCGATCGCAGGCAAAGCGAGCATCACTGCGGCTTGGGCTACCGACACGATCAGGAGGATCTCGATGAACAGCCGGATCGGATTGCGGGTTTGCTTCATGGTGTACCAGCGTTGCACGATTCATCCGACGCAGTGCTGGTGCCGCGAAGTCACAGAGCCTCGGATCCACGAGGAATGGGTCCATGTCGGATGAGTGTGAGGCTCACGCGTGGAGTTGAAGCTTCGATTTGCCGGGCAATTGACTACGATCTCCAGGGAAGCCATCGACGCCCAAGGAACACTCGCTCACCAGGGCTACCGCTGACTCGCCTCCAGCGCCTCGGCCGCCTCGTTGAATTGCAGGTTGTCTATCTGGCTGCGCACGAGCTCATACGAGCCCTTGCTCATGAGTCCTCTAAGCTGCGGTGAGATGGCGCTGAAGCGGTCCATCGCGGACAGGCTCTGCTGGCGCAGCAGGTCGATGAGATCGGCCAAGACCTGCGGCTTCAGCTCACCGCCGCTTTGCAGCGCCTGCTCTTCGGCCTGAGCCCGCGCCGCCATGAGCACCGGTGCGGCGTCCTGATTCAGCCGTTGCAACTGCGTGGCGAGTCTCGTCGCGAGATCCGCAGCTCGCTCGATCTCGCCAGCGGCACAGGCCGCTTCGGCTTGGCCCGCCAGCTCATGGATCGCCTTGGCCCCAAGAATGCCCGCGCAGCCCCTCAGCTTGTGCATGCGT
>JBDUAG010000121.1:0-8815 GCA_040004785.1 Burkholderiales bacterium
TCGACGCGCTGCCCAAGTCGGGCTCGGGCAAGGTGATGTGGCGGCTGCTGCAGGATCAGGAAGCCGCGGCCTGAAGGACCTTGTTCGCGGCGCGAAGAATCGCCGCGTAACCCGGCCCCGGCTCATACGTGATCGGCTGGTCCAGAGACTGCTGCAGCCATGCCGGCAAGACGATCACCGGCCCGACGCCGCCGCCCGGCGACATCGGCGGCCCGACCTCCTGGGCGAAGCGGAACGCATGGTCGGGGTCGTACTTCAGCTTCACGGCGTACAGGCCGGCCTGCGCGTCGGCCCAGTAGCAGGCGCCATAGCCCGGCTGGTCCAGCCGCGGGTAGTTCTGGTAGATCTCGCCGTTCCACATCGGCGCCATGCAATCCATCCATCCAAGCAGAAAGTTCTCGGACGCGGGGCGATCCACCTCGTCGAACCAGAACACGTCGAGCACCGCGTTGAACGCCGCGCTGCGGTGCACGAACGCGTTGCCCTCGACCGGGTACGCATTGATCGCGCCGCCGTAGAACTCCATGTAGAAGTACGACCAGGTGTTCGGTGAAGTCACGAAGTACTGCAGCAGCCCGAGCCACTCGCTCTCGGCGAGTGCGCGTGTGACGTAGCGCGACGCCTTGTCCTCGCACGGCATCGGGCTGCCCGGCGGGAACCACGGCATGCTGTACGGCAGGTTCAGCAGGTTGTTGTTCAGGTTGTAGAACGAGTCCGTCGTCGTCCACTGCGTGATCGCGCCCGGCAGATCGCACAAGGCCTGGATCGCCGCCTGACCGTCGCTCTGCGAGCCGACATACAGCCCGCGCACCATCAGGTAGGGCTGCAGCGGCGTGCTCGGCGGCAGGTCCGGCTGTGTGCCCGGCTGGTAGCACAGCGAGACCTGGATGTTCAGCGCCGGCGTCAGGTTCGCCAGCATGTACTGCGACTGCAACGCCATCAGCGCGCCGGTCGCGTTCGCCAGGTCCTGAGGCGTCTGCAGCGGCCAGATCAGCGCCCAGCCGAAGACCTCGCCGAGTGGCCGCAACCGGTAGCGCACCGACAGCAGCACGCCGAAGTTGCCACCCGTGCCGCCGCGCATCGCCCACCACAGATCGACGTTGATCGACTCGCTCGCCGTGACGATTCGGCCATCGGCCAGCATCACGCGCATGTCGATGACGTTGTCGCAGTTCATGCCGTAGGTCACCGACGTGAAGCCGTAGCCTCCGCCTTGCACGTAGCCGCCGATGCAGACATCGCTGCACTCGCCGCCGGGCACGTGCAGGCCCGCGTTCGCCAGAGCCAGGTCGAGCTTGCCGAAGGGGCAGCCGGTGCCGACGATCGCGATGTTGGCCGTGGTGTCGATCGTCACATCGTTGAGTTCACTGACGTCGATCAGTGCGCCGAAGCCGGCCGAGAAGCCGGCTGTGCAATGGCCGCCCGAACGCACCGTGAACGGCAGCAGCAGTGCAGTGGCGAGCTCGAGCGCGATCACCACGTCGCTCTCGACCGCGCAGTAGATGATCACGATCGGGTATGCATCGAAGACCGGATTCGAGAGCTTGCGATCGGTGTCGTACTCCGGGCTGCCGGGCAGCACGATGTGGCCTTGCAGCTTCGTCTGCGCCGCCTTCAGATGTGCCCGTGGCGCGCGCTCGAAGATGGCGTCGCCGAGGCGGTCCCAGCGGTCGAACAGTGCGCGGTCGCGCCGGTGCTTTCGGGTGTATTGACTGGGCATGAGGTGAGGCCGGATGGGAGCGGTGGTGGGTCGACGCCGGCCGGTGTCGAGAGCCGCGGGAGCGTATGGGAATGAGGGACAGGAAGCAAGCACGACCACGCCGGGAATGCGTGACAGTTCACACTCCGGTGCGGACGTTTCCGATAGGATCGTGAGCCAGGTTTTGGACAGACCCGCGCGACGGGCTGGGTCGCATGCGCTGAGGTGATTTCATGGGATGTGACGCGGGCGGCCATTCGCACTCTTCGAGCAGTTGCCGTTCGGAACAGGGAGTTCGCGTGTGACGGGAAATTCGCGGCATGACGCCGGCGACACGCCGAACATCGACCTGGACGCCGCCTACGCGGCCCTGGAACAGGGCAACGCGCTGCAGGCCCGCGACATCGCCCAATCCGTGCTCGCCGCCGCGAAAGCCACGGATACGCACCTCGAAGCCCGTGCGCTGGCGTGCTTGGCGCACTGTGATCGCGTCAGTTCGCGCTTGCGCCGCGCGAGCGACACGAGCCGCCGCGCCGCGCAGCTATTCGCGCAGGTCGGCGACACGCAGGGCGAGGCCAATGCCCTCACGACGCTGGCGCACGTCTGCATGCTGCTCGGTCGCAACGACGAGGCGGTCGAAGCGGCGCTGCTCTGCGTGCGCCTTTGCGACATGAAGGTGCCGCAGCCGCAGACGGTGCTCGCGCACAACTGCCTGGGCCTGGCGTTCTCCTGGAGCGGCGACCATGATCGCGCGGATGAATCGCTGGAGATGGCGATCCAGGTCGCGCACCGGTGCGTGCCCGCGGTCAGCATCTTCCAGCCGCGCTTGAACCAGGTCTGGGTCGAGGCCTCGCGTTTGCTCGACGAGCGCTATCAGACCGGCTCGATGAAGAGCCTGAAGCGGATGGAACGGCTCGCGCACGAGTGCGCGCAACTCGTGCACGCGGGTCAGGGCCAGCCGGTGCTGCCGGGACTGCAGGCGATGGCGCGGACGATCTGGCTTTCCTCGGCGGGCTTGTTGGCGGCCTGGCAAGGCGATCTGACGGCGGGCCGGGCGGCGGTCGAGTCGGCGGCACGCTCGCTGTCCGATTCGATGACGTGGCTCGACTCCTTCGTCCGCTGGGTCGCTGCCGAGCTGGCCTGGGCGCAGCAAAACTGGGCGCTTGCCGAGGAGGAGCTGATCGAGATGCGCGAAATGGCGCTCGCGGTCGAACACGAACAGCTCGCGCGCCGCGCGCACCTGCTGCTCGCGCAGGTCTTCGAGCTGCAGGGCAAGGACGACGAGGCGCGGCGGGAACATCGCGCGCTGCGGCGACGCGAGCGTCGCGTGCTCGCTGAAGGCGCGAACATCCGTGAATCGGTGGTCTCCTGGCAGCTGGGCGCGCGCCAGAGCGAGCGCCACTTGCGCCAAGCGCTGGTCGCATCGAAACAGTTCGAGCGCTGGTCGCTGGAGGATGCGTTGACAGGAATCGCGAATCGCCGGCATTTCGAGAAGTCACTCGCCGAACGCCTGCCCGCCGCCGCGGTGGCCGACAGGCCGCTCGCGGTGGCGATGGTGGACATCGACAAGTTCAAGTCGGTGAACGACCGCTTTACACATCGGGTCGGCGACCGTGTCCTCAAGATCGTCGCCGCGGTCATGGCGTCGCAGGTGCGCGAGAACGACCTCCCGGCGCGCTGGGCCGGCGACGAGTTCGTGATCCTGTTCGACGATGCCACCGAGCAGATGGCGCGCCAGATCTGCGGGCGCATTCAGGCTGCCGTGGCCGAATTCGACTGGGAATCGGTCGCACCCGGCCTACGCATGTCGGTGAGCATCGGCCTGAGCGAGGCTCGCGCGGGCGACAGCCCGGAGTCGGTGCTGCATCGCAGCGACGAATCGATGTACGGAATCAAGCCGATCGGGCTGACGCACGCCTGAGCGACGCTCGCCGGCGCGGCGGCTCCTTCATCAGCTCGAAGCCGACCACTGCAAACCCGGTCCGCATCGCGGTACATGCCTTGGGAAGGCCCCGCGGGTCATGCCGGCTGCACCGATCGCAGTGCGCCGAGCACCGCGACCATCGCGTCGCGCGCAGAGTCGAGCGCCGGGGCCGCCGCGATGCGTCCGAACAAGTCCTTCGGATTCGCGCTTGGAGGCACGAGTGCCACGTCCTCGCCGATGCCGCGCTCCAGCGCCAGCGCGTGGACGTAGCGCAGCGCTGAATAGTCCTCGAGCGCGAAGCCGACCGAGTCGAACACCGTCACCTGATCGGCATGCTCGCGACCCGCGGCGAGGCCCGAGAGCACGCGCCACAGTTCGGTGACCGGGAAGTCCGCCGGCAGTTGCTGGATGTCGCCTTCGATGCGTGTCTGCGGCTCGTACTCGACGATCACCCGGGCGCGCTTCAACACCTCGGCGTGCAGCTCGGTCTTGCCCGGGCAGTCGCCGCCGACGGCGTTGATGTGCATGCCGGGCTCGATCATTTCGGGCGTCAAGATCGTCGCCAGCGTTTTGTCGGCAGTGGCAGTGGTGACGATCTGCGCGCCGCGCACCGCCTCGGCTGTCGACGCTGCGCGAATCACGCGCAGCGCTGGCCACGCAGCGAGGTTGCGGATCAGCTTGTCGGTCGCGGCCGTATCGACATCGAAGGCGCGGATCTCGTCGATGCCGAGGAGCGTGTGAAAAGCCAGCGCCTGAAACTCGCTCTGCGCGCCGTTGCCGACCAGCGCCATGCGGCGGCTGCCCGGGTTTGCCAGCTTGCGCGCGACCAGCGTCGAGGTGGCGGCAGTGCGCAGCGCGGTCGTCAACGTGAGTTCGGAGAGCAGCAGCGGGTAGCCGGTCTCGACCTCGGCCAGCACGCCGAAGGCCATCACCGTGAACATGCCGCGTGCGGTGTTCTGCGGGTGGCCGTTGACATACTTGAACGCAAAGCGCTGCGCATCGGCGACCGGCATCAGCTCGATCACGCCGACTGCCGAATGGCAGGCCAGGCGGGCGGATTTGTCGAATTCGTTCCAGCGCAGGTAGTCGTCGGTGATCGCCTGCGCCAGTTCGGTCAGGAAGCGCGGCACGCCGACATCGCGAACGAGGCGGGTCATGGCAGGAACATCAAGGAAGCGGGTCATGGGTGTCTCCGGTTGCTGAGGATCTTCCCGCGGCACAGAGCCAACGAAAAGACAGCAGACTGAGCGATATGATCTGTTCTTGAGCCAAATTGTTCTGGAGAATTGGCAATATGAACAATCTCGACGACACCGACCGAGAACTGCTCGCACTGCTGCGGCACGACGCACGCACGCCCGTCGCCACGCTCGCGACGAAGCTGAGGGTCGCGCGCGGCACGGTGCAGAACCGCATGAAGCGGCTGGAGCGCGACGGCGTGATCGCCGGTTACACGGTGCGCGTGAAGCCGCAGGCCGAGGCGCACCGCATCCGCGCGCTGATGACGATCGTGGTCGAGGGCAACCGCGGTGCCGAGGTGCTGCACGCGCTGCGCGGGCACCCGAACGTGACCGGCCTGCACAGCACCAACGGGCGCTGGGATCTGATCGCCGAGCTGCGCGCGGATTCGCTCGAAGCTTTCGATCGGGCGCTCGGTAACATCCGCCTGATATCCGGGATCGCGAGCACCGAGACGAGCTTGCTGTTGTCCACGCACAAGGTCTGAGACATGGCAGTACGTTTTGCTGGCTTTTCATGGGTCGCGTTGCTGCTGACGGCGATGGCCGGTGCGCAAGCCCAACCAGCCCCCGAGCCGCTGCCGTTCATCGACCAGACCGGCTGGATCCGCGGCGCGTTGCACTACTCCGCCGTGGTGGCGCGCTTCGGTGAACCGCCGGTGGCGGTGGTGTCCAGCCAAGGGATCAACAACTCGACGGGCGAGGTGACCGGCGGGCATCTGGTTCTCGCGTACCCCGATCTGGGCCTTTCGGTTGCCGTCGAGCGGCAACACCGCGCCGCCGCCGACCCCATTGTCGACAGCCTGAGACTCTCCGAGCCTTGGGTGCGCGACGCCAGAGTGACCGATTCGATAGGCCAACCCAAACGCCGCGACGGTCCGATGCCGGCGCCGCGCTGGGTCGTGGCGGGCACGGGGCTGCATGTGGGCATGTCAGTTCGCGATTTCGACGAGCTGGTGGCACGCCACCACCGGATCGACACCGACTATCGAGGGCGCGATGGCAACGGCCGTCTGACATTGGCCGACACGCACTGGCGTGGCCGGCGTGACGTGTCGGTCGAGATTGACCGCGGGTACGTCGGCGCCATCACCTTTGAATCCACCGATCGGCCGCTCTTCTATGGCGTTCGCAGGGCCATCGGTCCGATCCTGATGATCGTGCTGGTATGGGCGGCAGGCGCCCTTTGGCAGCGAGCGCGCGGCCACAAGCGCGACGCGATGGAGCCCCCCGACGCCTCGAGGCGGCGCCCGTCCGCGAGCTGGGCCATGCTGGGGAAGGACATCGAGGCCGTGCGGCAGGGCACTCAGCACGTCCGGCTGATCCTGGGTGTCGTGTGTCTGGCGCTCGGCGCGGGCTTGGCCTGGGTCAGCTGGAGCGCGGGCCACGGCAGCAGCGACCCGTACAGCACGCTGGGCGCGCTCGTCGTCGGGGCCGCCGCCGCCGGCGCGTTCCTGTTCGCGCTGGTGCTCTTTTCCGGCCTGCGCCACAGCGGGCTCGGCACCGCGTCCAGAGGCGTCCTGATCGTCCTCTTGGCCGCGGCCATGGTGGGCACCGTGGTCGGCAAGTTCATCAAGTAGGCCGGCGTCGCCCGCACATGACTCACTCGCATGCGCTCGCCGACGGCTTCGACCTTCGCCAACTGAGCGATGCGTTCTACGACGACCCGTACCCGACGTTCCATGCGCTGCGCGAACACGCGCCGGTCAAGCGCATGCCGGATGGCAGCGTGCTGCTGACGCGCTACGCCGACGTGATCGCGGTCTACAAGGACCCCAAGACCTTCAGCTCCGACAAGCACGAGGAGTTCGGCCCGAAGTACGGCCTCGACTCCAAGCTGTTCGAGCACCACACCACCAGCCTGGTCTTCAACGACCCGCCGCTGCACACCCGTGTGCGGCGCCTGATCGCCGGCGCGCTGACGCCGCGTCACGTCAATGCGATGGAGGACGGGCTGGTCCGCCTCGTCGACGGCCTGCTCGATGCGATGCGGGTGCGTGCGGAGCACCGCGAGACCATCGACCTGATCGAGTCGTTCGCCGCCGCCATTCCGGTCGAGATCATCGGCAACCTGCTCGGCGTGCCGCATGACGAACGCGGCCCGTTGCGAGACTGGTCGCTGGCGATCCTCGGTGCGCTCGAACCCGCGCTCAGCCCCGAGCAGCACGCGCGCGGCAACGCGGCCGTGCGCGACATGCTGGGCTACCTCGAAGGGTTGGTCGCGCGCCGCGCGGCTGCGCCCCGCGACCCCGAGACCGATGTGCTGACGCGGCTGATCCAGGGCGAGGCGATCGCGGCCGACGGCGGCGCGGAGCGGCTGCTCGCGAAAGAGCTGCTGCACAACTGCATCTTCCTGCTCAACGCCGGCCACGAGACCACGACCAACCTGATCGGCAACGGGCTGAAATGCCTGCTCGATGCGCCGGCGCAGAAGCGGCGGCTGCTGGCCGAGCCCGAGCTCATCAGGACCGCGATCGAGGAGTTCCTGCGCATCGAGAGCTCGAACCAGCTCGGCAACCGCATCACCACGGTCGAGACCCACATCGGCGACGTGCTGTTGGCGCCGCGCACGCAGGTGACGCTGTGCATCGCCGCGGCGAACCGCGACCCGGCGCAATTCGCCGATCCAGACGTGCTCGACATCGCGCGCGCGCCGAACCGCCACGTCGCGTTCGGCTCCGGCATCCACCAGTGCGTCGGCATGGGCCTCGGCCGGCTCGAAGGCCGCATCGCGATCAGCAGATTCCTCGCCAGCTTCCCGAACTACCGACTGAACGGCCCGGCCGTGCGCTCGCGGCGCGTGCGCTTTCGCGGCCACATCGCCTTGCCGTGCACGCTGCTCGGCTGAATCGCTTCACCCCCAGGAGTCACTCATGAAGAAGCTGCTCGCACTCGCCTTGCTGGCACTGACCGGCGCCTCGGCGCAGGCGCAGATCAAGATCGGCGTCACGCTCTCGACCACCGGCCCGGCCGTCTCGCTCGGCATCCCCGAGAAGAACACGATCGCGCTGCTGCCGAAGACGATCGCCGGCAAGACCGTCGAGTACATCGTGCTCGACGACGCCAGCGATTCGAGCGCGGCCGTGGTCAACACGCGCCGGCTCACGCTCGAGGACAAGGTCGACGCGATCATCGGCTCGACGACCACGCCGAACTCGTTGGCGATGACCGATGCGGTCGCCGACAGTTCCACGCCGACGATCTCGCTCGCGTCGAGCGCCCGCATCATCGAGCCGATGACGCCGAAGAAGGCCTGGGTCTTCAAGACGCCGCAGACCGACACGATGATGGTGCTGGCGATCCTCGAACATGCCGCCAAGCGCGGCATGAAGACGATGGGCTACATCGGCTTCAACGACGCCCTCGGCGAGGCCTTTTATGCCGAATTCGAGAAGTTCGCCGAGGTGCGCAAGATCAGGATCGTCGCGAACGAGCGCTTCGCGCCGCGCGACACCAGCGTGACCTCGCAGGTACTGAAACTCTCCGGCGCCAACCCCGACATGATCGTGATCGGCGCCTCCGGCACGCCCGCGGTGCTGCCGGCGCGCGCGCTGGTCGAGCGCGGCTACAAGGGCAGCGTGTACTTCAACCACGGCGTCGCGAACCCCGACTTCCTGCGCGTCGGCGGCAAAGACATCGAAGGCATGTTCGTGCCGACCAGTCCGGTCGTCGTCGCCGCCGCGCTGCCGGCCGATCACCCGGCCAAGGCGCAGGCGGTGGACTACGTGAAGCGCTACGAAGCGCTGAACGGCGCGGGCAGCGTCTCGGCCTTCGGCGCCTACACCTGGGACGCAGGCTTGCTGCTCGCGCACGCGATTCCGGTCGCGCTGAAGACGGCGCAGCCGGGCACAAAGGAATTCCGCACCGCGCTGCGCGACGCCATCGAGGGCACGCGCGATCTGCACGTCTCGAACGGCGTGATGAACATGTCGAAGAACGACCACCTCGGGCTCG
>JBDUAG010000665.1:0-2633 GCA_040004785.1 Burkholderiales bacterium
TCCTGTCGATCGCGCAGCAGTACCTGATCAACAAGAAGCTCGGCGTGCTCGGCAAGTAGCGGCGCGCGGCGACCGCCCATGCTGCCGCGCCACAGCGATCCGATCGTCGCGATCGCGACCGCAAGCGGGCGCGGCGCGGTCGGCATCGTGCGGGTTTCCGGGGCCGATCTCTCGGCGCTGATCGACACCCTGTTCGGCCGCCGGCTCGCGCCGCGCGTGGCCACCTACCTGCCGTTCACCGACGCGGCCGGCGTCGTCATCGACGAAGGCCTGGCGATCCACTTCCCGGCGCCGCACTCGTACACCGGCGAAGACGTGCTCGAACTGCAGGCGCACGGCGGCACCGTGGTGCTGCAGCTGCTGTTGGCCCGCTGTCTGGAGGCGGGGCCGTCGCTTCGTCTGGCGCGGCCGGGCGAGTTCACCGAGCGCGCGTTCCTGAACGACAAGCTCGATCTGGCCCAGGCCGAGGCCGTCAGCGACCTGATCGAGGCCAGCACCGAAGCCGCGGCGCGCTCTGCCGGGCGCTCGCTCTCGGGCGCGTTTTCGGCCGAAATCAACGCCTTGCGCGATCGCCTGATCCAGCTGCGCATGCTGGTCGAGGCCACGCTCGACTTCCCCGAGGAAGAGATTGATTTCCTCGAGAAGGCCAACGCGCGCGGCCGGCTCGACGACATCACCGCGGAGCTGGATGGCGTGCTCGCGCGCGCGCGTCAAGGCGCGCTGCTGCGCGAAGGCATCAGCGTGGTGATCGCCGGCCAGCCGAACGTGGGCAAGAGCTCGCTGCTGAACGCGCTCGCCGGCGCCGAGCTCGCGATCGTCACGCCGATCGCCGGCACGACGCGCGACAAGGTCAGCAGCACGATCCAGATCGAAGGCGTGCCGGTGCACGTGATCGACACCGCCGGGCTGCGCGAGTCGAACGACGAGGTCGAGCGCATCGGCGTGGCGCGCAGCTGGGATGAGATCGAGCGCGCGGATGCGGTGCTCTTCATGCACGACCTGACGCGCCTGGGCCAGGCCGATTACGACGCGGGCGAGGCGCAGATCGCGGCGCGGCTGCCTGCCGCGCGACTGGTGCACGTTCTGAACAAGAGTGATGCGGCGCCGGCTGTCCCCGGCGCGGCAGGCCTCGTGCTCTCCGCGCGCACTGGCCAAGGCATCACCGAACTGCGCGCGAAGCTGCTCGAACTCGCCGGCTGGCACGCCCATCCCGACGGCCTGTTCACCGCGCGCACGCGCCATGTCCAGGCCTTGCGTGCGACGCGCGAGCACCTCGGCCTCGCCGCAGAACAGGCGGCCCGAGCCGATGCCGCGCTGGACCTGCTGGCCGAAGAATTGCGCCTCGCACACGACGCGCTCGGCGAGATCACCGGCGCGTTCGGCGCGGACGACCTGCTCGGCGAGATCTTCAGCCGCTTCTGTATCGGCAAGTAAGGCCGTCTGCGCAACCCGACAGCCGGTTGCTGCGTGGCGACAAAGGGTGCCCGCCCCGGGCGCCAACGGATTGCCCTGGCGCCGCGCGCGCCGATAATCGGGCGTTACGTTGGGGGAATCGACATGGAGATCGACGAACTGGTTCAAGCGATCCAGACGCTGAACGCGGAGGACGCGTTTCGCGCCCGCCTGTCGCTGGAGCAATGGCGCGCGATCGCGGCCTACCTGACGCGCCACGAGATCCGCGCTGGCGATCTGCTGATCAAGCAGGGCGACGCCGACCGCACGATGTACTTCCTCGCCCAGGGCAGCCTGCAGGTCTTCATCACCGGCGGCCCGCCGGGCAGCAGCCGGATCGCAATCCTGCGCGCCGGCTCGGTGGTCGGCGAACCCGGGCTGTTCAGCGACAGTCCGCGCATGGCCAATGTCGAAGCGATGACGCCCTGCGTGGTCTATGCGCTGCGCGGTCCGCGCCTCGAAGAACTCGCGCAACGCCTGCCTGCGCTCGCGCTGGAGCTGCTGCGCACCGCGGGTGGCGTGATGGCGGCGCGCATGCGCGCGACGATGGCGAAGCAGACCCCGTTCAGTTGATCACTTCTTTCCGAGCAGGCGGCCCTCGGCGAGGGCCAAAGGCTCGGGCAATCCCGACAACACCAGCGTGTCCCCCGCGGCGAGCACCAGCGCGTCGTCGGGCTTGGTGACCGCCCCGCTCGCGCGCCGCACCGACACCACCGACACGCCGACTGCATGCAGCGCCTGCGCGGCGAGCGTCTGGCCGAGGTGGCTGCCGGCGGCCGGCAGCGTCACGCTGAGCAGGCGCGCAGTCTGCAGCTCGTCCACCGTGTCGTCGTCGGCGCCGTGGAAGTAGCCGCGCAGCAACCCGTAGCGCGCATCGCGCTGCTCCTGCACGACGCGGATCACGCGCCGCATCGGCACGCCCACCAGTGCGAGCGCATGGCTGGCGAGCATCAGCGAGCCCTCGATGGCTTCGGGCACGACCTCGGTGGCGCCGGCGGCCTGCAGGCGCTCGATGTCGGTGTCGTCGATCGTGCGCACGATCACCGGCACGCGCGGCGCGTGCGCCTGCACGAGGCGCAGGATCTTCAGCGCCGAGGGCGTGTCGTGGTAGCTCACCACCACCGCACTGGCGCGCGCCAGGCCCGCGGCCATCAGGCTTTGCAGCCGCGCGGCATCGCCGA
>JBDUAG010000666.1:0-2632 GCA_040004785.1 Burkholderiales bacterium
CACCGGCCAGCACGACCAGGCCGGTGTTGGTCAGCGTCTCGGCGGCGACGCGCGACAGTGGATCCTGCTTGAAGATCGCATCGAGGATGGCGTCGGAGATCTGGTCCGCGACCTTGTCGGGGTGACCTTCGGAAACAGACTCGGATGTGAAAAGGAAATCGTTCGACACTCTTAAACTCCAATGGGTAACGGGCTGGCACTGTTGCAGATTCTGCGTTGCCGACCGGTACCCTGGAGGAGCGGCGAACGCTTTAGCAGAATTTGTGAATCGCCCCGCAAGTAGTTCAGTTAACTCGGCGATGGCCGGAATTATAAGAACATGTTGATCCTGTTCCGCGCCCTCTCCCGCTGGCCGCTGTGGTTTCTGCACGGCGTGGGTGCCGTCCTGGGCTGGCTCACCTATTGGGCGTCGCCCTCGTATCGCCGCCGCTTCAACGACAACGTGCGCCACGCCGGCGTCGCCCCGTCCGCCGCACGGCCGGCCATCGCGGCTGCGGGGCGGATGGTCGCCGAGTTGCCGTTCCTCTGGCTGCGGCCTGCGGGTGAGCCGATTCGCCCGAGCCTGAACTGGGAAGGCGATGCGCTGATCACCGACGCGCTGCGCGCCGGCCACGGGCTGGTGCTGCTGACGCCGCACATGGGCAGCTTCGAGGTCGCGGCGCAGGCCATTGCGCAGCGATTCGCGGCCGAGTTTGGTCCGATCACCGTGCTTTACCGGCCGGCGCGCAAGGCCGCGCTGCGCGCCGTGATGGACGAATCGCGCGCGCGGCCCGGTGTCGCCACCGCGCCGGCCTCGCTCGCCGGCGTGCGGCTGATGATCCGCGCGCTGCGGCGCGGCGAGGCCGTCGGCCTGTTGCCGGACCAGGTGCCACCGGAGGGCATGGGCGTGTGGGTGCCGTTCTTCGGCAAGCCCGCCTACACGATGACCCTCGCCGCCCGGCTGGTGCAGCAGACCGGCGCGGTGCCGCTGCTGATCTGGGGCGAGCGGCTACCGCGCGGCGCAGGCTACACGGTGCGCGTCAGCGAGCTCGGTGAGACCCTACCGACGCCAGATGCGCCCCAGGCCGACGCCGGGCCGCCCCAAGGCGGCCTGACCCCCGCGGTGGTCGGGGGGCACCATCAGGCAGAATCCGCGGCGATCATCAACCGGGCCATGGAACGGCTGATCCGGCAGTGCCCCGCGCAATACCTGTGGGGCTACCACCGCTACAAGACACCCCGCTCCGGCGACTGAGCAGGGGTTGCACGAGGATTCACGTTGGGCGCTCGACTCCTGCTGGGCCTGTTGTGGCTGTTGCATTGCCTGCCACTGGGCGCGCAGGCGCTGCTCGGCCGCGCGCTGGGTCGGTTGCTCTTCGTCGTGGCCGGCAAGCGTCGGCGCATCGCGTTGCGCAACATCGGGCTGTGCTTCCCGGAGCAGAGCGCAGCACAGCACGAGGCGCTGGCCCGTGAGCATTTCCAGTGGTTGGGCCGCAGCATCCTCGAGCGCGGCGTGCTCTGGTACGCCTCGCCCGAACGGCTGAAGCAGCTGATCCACGTCGAAGGCGATGTGGGGCTCGCCGAGCGCAGCGAGCGCGCGGTGATGTGGCTGGCGCCTCACTTCATGGCGCTCGACGTCGCCGGCGCCTCGGTGCTGCTGTTCCAGAAGCGCAAGGGCATCTCGATCTACCAGGAGCAAAGCGACCCGGTGATGGACGCCGCGATGCGCCGCGGCCGCCTGCGCCTGGGCAATGCCGAGATCTTCCCGCGCGACGAGGCGGGCAAGGCGCTGTTCCGCGCGATCCGCCGCGGCGACGGCTTCTTCAACCTGCCCGACATGGATTTCGGCGAACGCGACGCCGCGTTCGTGCCGTTCTTCGGCATCCCCGCGGCGACCTTGCTCGCGCCATCGCGGCTCGCGCGCGCGCTGAACATGATCGTGCAGCCGGTGCTCGCCGACATCCTGCCCGGCGGCGCCGGCTACCGCGTGCGCTTCATGCCGCCGTGGGAGGACTTCCCGACCGACGACCCGATCGCGGACACGGCCGCGATGAACCGCTGGATCGAAGCGCAGATTCGCGCGAACCCGGCTCAGTACCTGTGGGTGCACAAGCGCTTCAAGACGCGGCCTGCGGGCGAACCTTCGATGTACTAGCGGGCGATAATTGCGCGATGAGGTTGAAGTTCACCAAGATGCAGGGCGCGGGCAACGATTTCGTCGTGCTCGACGGCACGCGCGCACCAATCGCGTTGAGCGACGCGCAGGTGCGCGTGCTCGGTGATCGCCGTTTCGGTGTCGGCGCCGACCAGATCCTGATGATCGCGCCCAGCCCCGCACCGGATGTGGACTTCGGCTACCGCATCTTCAATGGCGGAAGCGGCGACGAGGTCGAGCACTGCGGCAACGGCGCGCGCTGCTTTGTGCGCTATGTGCACGACAAGGGCCTCTCCGACAAACGCACGCTGCGCGTCCAGACCGTCAACAACACGCTCGAGTTGCGGCTGCAGGACGACGACCGCGTCAGCGTCGACATGAACGCGCCGATCCTCGAGTTGGCGCGCGTGCCCTTCGATGCCACGGGCTTGCAGGCGCGCGAGGTCGATGGCTTCGCGATGTGGCCGGTCGAGGTGAATGGCCGGCGCATCGAGCTCG
>JBDUAG010000667.1:0-2631 GCA_040004785.1 Burkholderiales bacterium
GCGCCATCGCCGCCGGCGTGTACTTCTGCAGGCCACCGATGTACCAGTAGAACTCCTTGCTCGGCGAGCCGTCCTCGTTGCTGAAGATGTTCTTGCCGGTCAGCTTGTTGACGATGCTCTGATGCACGTGCATCGCACTGCCAGGTTCGCCGGCGATCGGTTTGGCCATGAAAGTGGCGAACATGTTGTGGCGCATCGCCGCCTCGCGCAAGGTGCGCTTGAAGAAGAACACCTCGTCGGCCAGACCGAGCGGGTGCGCATGGAAGAAGTTGATCTCCATCTGACCCGCGCCGACTTCATGGATCAGCGTGTCGACGTTCAGCTCCATCTTCTCGCAGTAGTCGTAGACGTCCTCGAAGAGCGGGTCGAATTCATTCACCGCGTCGATGGAGTAGCCCTGGCGCGAGGTTTCGGCGCGGCCGCTGCGGCCGACCGGCGGTTTCAGCGGCACGTCGGGATCGGTGTTGCGCGCCACGAGGTAGAACTCGACCTCGGGCGCCACGACCGGCTCCCAGCCTTCGGCGGCGTACAGATCGCAGACGCGCCGCAGCACCGAACGCGGCGCAAACGGGATCAGCCTGCCGTCGCGGTCGTAGCAGTCGTGGATCACCTGCGCGGTCGGGTCGGTGGCCCACGGCACGATGCGGACCGTTGACGGGTCGGGCCGCAGGTGCATGTCGCGATCGGTGGGGTGGATCACGTCGTAGTACGGGCCGTCCTCGGGGAACTCGCCGGTCACGCCGATCGCGACGGTGGCCTCGGGCAATCGCATGCCGCGGTCTTCGGTGAATTTTTCGCGCGGCAGGATCTTGCCGCGGGCGACGCCGGTGAGGTCAGGCACGAGGCATTCGATCTCGGTGACGCGGCGTTCGTCGAACCACGCTTCCAGATCGGTGAATGTGAAATTGCTTTTGTCTTGCATGGAACACCTGAGTCGTTGTGGCGCGGTCGCGTCGGGATGACGGAGCGGCGCCGAAATGCATTCTTCTTGTCTCGCGGAGAACACCCGCAAGAAGCGCACCTAACGATCAGGGTCGGGGGGCTCGGGCTCCTGATGCGGAACGTGGTGCCGGTCACGGAAGGCCTCGCAGGCGGCGCCGAAGGCCCTGAACAAGCGCAGCGAGACCGTGTTGCTTTCCGCCTGCCATTCGGGATGCCATTGCACGCACAGGTTGAAGCCGCGCGCGTCGCTGACCGAGAAAGCCTCGACAAGACCATCGGGTGCAAGCGCTTCGACGCGCAGGCCGGCCGCGAGCCGGTTCACCCCCTGGCCGTGCACCGAGTTGACCCGGATGCGCGGCTCGTCGAACACGCTGGCGAGCACGCCACCGGTTTGCAGGATCACCTCGTGCGCCAGGCCGTACTGCACTGCAGCCGACGCATCGTTCGCGCCGCGATGGTCGTGCCGTCCGGGCACCTCCTGCACGGCCTGGTGCAGGCTGCCGCCGAACGCGACATTCGTCTCTTGGAAGCCGCGGCAGATCGCGAACAGCGGCATGCCGCGCGCGAGCAGCTTCGGGATCAGCGGCAAGGTCCAGGCATCGCGATCGACGTCCAGCGGCAGTTCGGGGTCGTGGACGGCCTCGTCGAAATGGCTCGGGTGAACGTTCGATGCCGAGCCGGTGAGCAGCACGCCGTGGGCGACAGCCAGCAGCGCGTCGAGCTCGTCCAACTCCGCGGTGGGCACGATCAGCGGCTGGCAGCCGGCGAGGCGCACCGCGTCGATGTACTTCTTGCCCGCCACGTGGAACGGGTGCTGGCCCAGCATGCGATTGCAGGCGGGCACCAGCACGATGGGTCGCACGATCGGCTTGCGCGGCGGCGTGTTCACAGCAGATCCCTCAATCGATAGTAGGCCATGCCCATCACGAGCGCCGGCGTGCGCAACAGCCGGCCGCCGGGGAAAGACCGGTGCTTGATGCGTGCGAAGGTATCAAAGCGCTCGGCGTCGCCGGCGATCGCCTCGGCCACCAGGCGACCGGCGAGGCCGGTCAGCGCCAGGCCGTGGCCCGAAAAGCCTTGCAGGTAGTAGACGTTGGCGTGTTCGCCGGGGAGGCGGCCGAAGTCGGGCGCGCGGTTCATCGAGATGTCGACGAAGCCGCCCCACGAGTACTCGATCTTCGTGTCGCGGAGCTGCGGGAAGGTCGCTGCCATGCGGCGCTGCATGCTCGCCGCGAGGTTCATCGGCGTCGCGGTGCTGTAGCTGACGCGCCCGCCGTAGAGCATGCGGTGATCGGCGGTGGGGCGGAAGTAGTCGAGCACGAAGTTGGTATCGCACACCGCCGCGCCTGAAGGGATCAGCGAGCGGGCGAGTTCAGGCTCGAGCGGCTCGCTGGCGACGATGTAGGTGCCGACCGGCATGATGCGGTTCTCGAGCGCCGGCGCAACGCCGTGCAGATAGACGTTGCCGGCGAGCAGCACATGCGAGGCGCGCACCACGCCGCGTGGCGTGCGCAGCTTGACCGTGGCGCCGGGCTGCATTGCGAGCACCGCCGAGCCTTCGAAGATCCGCACGCCGAGCGAGGCTGCGGCGCGCGCCAGCCCGAGGCTGTACTTGAGCGGATGCAGGTGGCCGCCGAGCGGGTCGTGCACGCCGCTGTGAAAGCGCGCGCTGGCGATCCATCGCGGCAT
>JBDUAG010000122.1:0-8805 GCA_040004785.1 Burkholderiales bacterium
TGTTCTTCTTCACCACGTCCATGCCGACACCGCGGCCCGACACGTCGGTGACGACCTCGGCGGTCGAGAAGCCCGGCGCGAAGATCAGGCTCCAGACCTCGGCATCGGTCATCGAATCGGGCGCGTCGATGCCGCGCTCGCGAGCCTTCTTGATCAGCTTCTCGCGTGACAGGCCCTTGCCGTCGTCGCGCACTTCGATGAGGATCGAGCCGCCCTGGTGGGAGGCCGCAAGCGTGATCGTGCCGTGCTCGGGCTTGCCCTTGGCGACGCGCTCGGCCGGGCTTTCGATGCCGTGGTCGCAGCTGTTGCGCACCAGGTGCGTGAGCGGGTCGGTGATCTTCTCGACCAGGCCCTTGTCGAGCTCGGTCGCCTCGCCCTGGGTGACGAACTCGACCTTCTTGCCGAGCTTGGCGGCCAGATCCCGAAGCATGCGCGGGAAGCGCGAGAACACCATCGACATCGGAATCATCCGGATCGACATCACCGACTCTTGCAGGTCGCGGGTGTTGCGGTCCAGGTCGGCCAGGCCGGCGGCGAGCTGCTGGTACAACGCGGTGTCGATCTGCTTGCTGTTCTGCGCCAGCATCGCCTGCGTGATGACGAGCTCGCCGACCAGGTTGATGAGCTGGTCGACTTTCTCGACCGAGACGCGCAGCGTCGACGCTTCGAGCGCTGCGGCCGGTGCTTTTTCGGCACGTGCCGGTTGTGTCGCCGCGACCTTGGCCGCATTCGTCGGCACGGCCGCCGGACCCGCTGCCACCGGCGTCGAGCTGGGTGCGCCCGGTGCGTCCTCGAAGAAGCCGTAGCCGGGGTCCTGCCGCTCCAGCTCGGCCGCGGGCGGTGCGCCCGGGGCGTCGGCGTGGAAGCCGTAGCCGACCGTCATCGGCAGCAGCGCCACTTCATCGCGCGCGACGTGGAAGGTGAACAGGTCCAGCAGGTCGTTGTCGGAGCTGGTCGTGATGACACGGAAGCGGCGCATGCCGTCGCTCGGCTGTCCGCCATCGATGGCTTCGATCGTGCCGAGGTCGGTGATCTCGTTGAACAACTCGATCAGGCTGTTGGCCTGGGTCGGGTCCTTCAGCGGGCCGACGCGCACTTCGAGTTCGCGCGCCTGGCTGGTGGCGGGACCGGTCGGGGCGGGCTGAGAAGCGGGTTCGTCGGCCATCTGTTCCGAGACGGCCACGGCAACGGGTGCGGCGACCACTGCCGGCACCTGACCCGAGCTCATCGCGCGGATGCCGGCGAGCAACGCGGCAGTGTCGATCGCGTCGCCGCCCGCGCCCTGGTGGCGGGCGAGCTGGGCGCGCAGTGCATCGCCCGATTGCAGCAGCACGTCGACCATCGCCGCGGTCGGCGTCAGTTCGTGGCGGCGCAGCTTGTCGAGCAGCGTCTCCATCTGGTGCGTGAGTTCGGCCACGTCGCTGAAGCCGAAGGTGGCTGCGCCGCCCTTGACCGAATGCGCGCAGCGGAAGATCGAGTTCAGCTCTTCATCGTCGGCGGCGGTGAGGTCGATGCTCAGCAGCTGCGCCTCCATGCGGTCGAGGTTCTCGCCCGCCTCCTCGAAAAAGACCTGATAGAACTGGCTCAGGTCGATGCCGGCCCCGGCGCTGGCGCCGTCTGATGTCATGTCAACCATGGGTGGCTCCTTGTGGCCCGCGCACTCAGCGGATCACCTTCTTGATGACCTCGATCAGCTTCGCCGGATCGAAGGGTTTGACGAGCCAGCCGGTGGCACCGGCGCTGCGCCCGGCCTGCTTCATCTGATCGCTCGATTCGGTCGTGAGGATCAGGATCGGCGTGACCTTGAACTTCGGGTTGTCGCGCAGCTTTTTGGTCAAGCCGATGCCGTCCATGCGCGGCATGTTCTGATCGGTCAACACCAGGTCGAAGTCGTTCTTGCTGGCCTTTTCCCAGGCATCCTGGCCATCGACAGCCTCGACGACGCTGTAGCCCGCGCTCTTCAGCGTGAAGGCCACCATCTGGCGCATGGATGCCGAGTCGTCGACGGCGAGGATTGAATGCATGTTGTTCTCCGGATGTCCTGTGGCGTATTCGGTCGTTGGCGCAAGAATCTTTAAGTGCGAGCTCAGAACAGCTCGATGGAACCCGCGTCCATCTCGTCCTGGGTCACGGGATTCGGGCGCTGGGGTGGCTCTTCGACGATGGCCTCACCCTCGTCGCCATCGCCCATCGCTTCGCGCGCGATGCGGTCGGCGCAGTTGCGCAGCCGCTTGTGGGTGTGCGCGATCAGCTGCGAGGCCATGTCCTGGAACTGCAGCGCCGTGATCGCGCCGCCCAGGTGATGCATGACGCTGTCGAACAGCTCCTGCGAGGGCGTGTCCTGCGCCGCCTCGACGAGCTCCTGGATCTGGCCGGCGGCGCCGTGAAAGCCCTGCATCAGCTCGTCGCAGGCATGCGAGAGCAGGCCTTGCAGGCGATCCAGGTCGTTCGACGCGGTCATCAGGTTGTCCTGCAGATCGGCGGCGGCCAGCAAGGGCATCGCGGGCGCGGTGTGCACATCGGGGGCGGGTGAATTCAGCATCGTGCGTCCGTCGTTGGCGAGGGGGCGAGGGGATTGCGCATGGGACGGTTTTCGGCAAATGCGAACCGGACCTGAGCCGAAACAGGGCCACAAAGCCGCGCCAGTTCCGCCGTGCCCCCCGGCCGCGGCATACTGCGCGGCATGCAGCCGACGCCGACGAACGTGAATTCCGAACGCGAGTTGCGCGTTCTTCACCTCGAAGACTCCGAACTCGACCACGAGCTCACGCTGATGCACCTGTTGCGCGGCGGCCTGAAGGTCTCGGTGCGACGCATCGACTCCGAAGCCGAGTTCCTGGCCGCGCTCGATGACGATTGGGACGCGATCATTTCCGACTACAACCTGCCCGGTTTCTCGGGCCTGGTGGCGCTCGATCTGCTCAAGGCGCGCGGTCTGGGTGTTCCGTTCATCCTGGTGTCGGGTGAGATCGGCGAGGACACCGCGGTCGAAGCAATGCGCAACGGCGCGAGCGACTATCTGCTGAAGAACAACCTCGCTCGACTGGTGCCGGCGCTGCTGCACGCTGTCGAGGCGACCGAGACGCGGCGCGCGCGCGTCCGCGCCGATCTCGAGCTCGACGCCTCCCGACAGCGCCTGCGCGAGCTCGCCCAGCACTTGCAGAACAGCATCGAGCAGGAGCGTGCGGCGATCTCGCGTGAGATCCACGACGACGTGGGCGGCTCGCTCACGGCGCTCAAGTTCGACCTGGCCTGGATCGCCCGCCATTCGGATTCGGCCGAAGTGCTGGAGCGCGTGACGTCGGCGCTGGAGACGGTCACGCTGGCGATCGATTCGAGCAAACGCATCATGCACAACCTGCGCCCGGCGATCCTGGAGCAGGGCCTGGTCGCCGCGCTGCACTGGCTCGCAACGCGCTTCGAGCGGCGTACCGGCATCGAATGTGCGATCCGCCTGCCGACGAACGCGCCCGAGCTGCCCACCGGGGTGCCGTTGGTCGCCTACCGCACAGCGCAGGAGGCGCTGACCAACGTCAGCAAGCACGCGCAGGCGACGCGGGTGACACTCGACCTGTCCCTCGCCGGCGGCGTGCTCTCGCTCGAAATCACCGACAACGGCCGCGGCCTGAGCCCCGACGATCTGGCCAAGGCGCGCTCGTTCGGCATTCGCGGCCTGCACGAGCGCGCCGGTACGGTGGGCGGCTGGGTCGAGCTCGGCAGCGGGGTCGGTGGGACGACGATGATTCTGTCGGTCCCCTTGAATCCGCTCGGGATCGCTGATATACCCGGAGCCAGAGCCTCGGAGGACGACCCCAGCCAGTGGGGCGAACTGTGATGAGCGTTGACTAAGGCGTCCATGATCAAGGTCTTTCTCTGCGACGACCACGCGCTGATCCGGCGCGGCATCCGCGACACGCTCTCGGATGCGCCGGATATCGAAGTCGTCGGCGAGGCGGGGGACTACGGCGAATTGCGCACGCTGATGCGCGACAAGACCGCCGACGTGCTCGTGCTCGACATCAACCTCCCCGGCCGCAGCGGCCTGGACGTGCTTCATGTGCTGAAAGACGAGGTCACGTCGATGCGCGTGCTCGTCGTCTCGATGTACCCGGAAGACCAGTACGCGATCCGTGCCTTGCGTGCGGGTGCGTTCGGCTATGTCAACAAGGGCGGCGACCCGGCGCAGATCGTCACTGCGGTGCGCACCGTGGCGCAGGGCCGCAAGTACGTCACGCCCGAGATCGCGCAGATGCTGGTCGAGAGCCTGACCGCTCCGATGATCGCCAACGCCCACGAAAAACTCTCCGACCGTGAGCTCCAGACGCTGGTGATGATCGCGTCGGGCAAGCGCCTGTCCGACATCGCTGAGGAGCTGATGCTGAGCCCGAAGACAGTGAGCGTGTACCGCGCCCGCGTGCTCGAAAAGCTGGCCCTCACCAACAACTCCGAGATGACGGTCTACGCCATCCGCAACGGGCTGGTCGGCGCCGAGTAGCGCACGCCGCCGGGCCTGACGATGCGGCATGCGTCACATTCCGCCCCCTTGGCATGCCTTCAGAGGTGTGCACGCCCGCTGAAAGCGTTCAAGATGCGCGCCTGCGCCTCGCCGGTCTGGCGCTGGCAGTGTGTTGCGTCTGGAGTGGGATGGATCAAGCGCTCGCCCTCGTCGTGATGGCCAGTTTCCTGGTGAGCACAGCGCTGCTGTGGCTGGCCGCGGAAACGGGCGTGGCGTCGACCGGACGACCTGGCGCGCTGGCGCGCGCGCTCGTCACCGGTAGCGTCGTGCTGGCCGCGTGCGGCCTGTGGTGGCCCGCGCATGCGCTGCGTGTGCATGAGGTCGTCACGTTCGCGGGGGTCGCGAGCCTGGGATTCGTCTGGTTGCCGGCGTTGGCGATGGCGTTGCTCGCGAGCCTCGCCGGCAGCCATGGCCGCCGGCGAGGCTGGGCCTGGGCCGCGCTCTTCGCGGTGACCCTGCCGGCCGCCGCCTACGTGCATTCGATGTTCAGTGCGCCGGGCGTGTTCCGCCTGTCGCCGGCCTGGCTGGGGGCCGGCACGCTGACCCTGGGTCTGTCGGCTACGCTCGTCCTGGCGCAGCTGAGCGCCGGCTCGGCGCCTCACGCCACCTGGATGCGCGCGGGCGCTTCGGCCACCGCGGCGGCGCTGGCCTGCGTCGGCGCGGCGGCCTCGGTGCCGGCTCACCGACTGGGCGCGATTGGCGACCTCGCCGCGACCGACTGGCCGATCATGCTGGCCCTCGTTGGCCTGGCCGGGCTGTTGCGGATCGTGCTGACGCAAGTCGGCAAGGGTGCACAGCCGGTGCGCCCGCAGCGTGCGCGCTCCGGCACACTCGATCACCTGACCGGCCTGCCGACCCGGTTGCACCTCGAAAGTCGGCTGCATGCGGCGGCCAAGAAGTGCGATGCGAGCAAAGCCCGCCTCGCCGTGATGTTCATCGACCTCGATGGCTTCAAGCCCGTCAACGACAGCTTCGGCCACAGCAGCGGCGACCGCGTGCTGGAGCAAGTGGGCCAGCGCCTGCAGGCGCTGGCGCGCCATGGCGACGTGGCCGCGCGTGTCGGTGGCGACGAGTTCCTGCTGCTGGCCACGCATGCCGGCGCGCGCGAGGCTGCGGCACAGCACGCGGCCCGCGTGATCGAGGTGTTGAGCCGGCCGTACAAGGTCGGTGATCGCGAGGTCAGCATTTCGTGTTCGGTGGGCATCGCGCTGTATCCCGACAAATGCCCCGAGAAAAAGCTGATTGCGCGCGCCGATGCCGCGATGTATTCGGCCAAGAAGGCCGGCGGCGCGCGCTCGTGCTTCTATTCGCCCGAGATGGACACCGACGCGCAGCAGAACTTCGACATGCTGAGCGAGCTGCGTCAGGCCCTGACGAACGACGAGCTGGAGCTCTACTTCCAACCCAAGATCGACGTGCGCAGTGGCAAGGTGACCGCCGCCGAGGCGTTGCTGCGCTGGCAGCATCCGACCCGCGGCCTCGTGATGCCGAACGCGTTCCTGCCGCTGGCCGAGCGCTCGGGCCTGATCGGGCCGCTGGGTGACTGGGTCATCGAGGCCGCCTGCAAGCAGGCGCGCGCCTGGCGCGACAAGGGCCTGCGCATGCGTGTCGCGATCAACCTTTCGGCGCACCAGATGCGCCAGGACGACATCGTCGATCGCATCGCGATGACGCTGGAACGCTACAGAATCCACCCATCGCTGCTGACGTGCGAGATCACCGAGAGCGCGGCGATGGAAGACACGCACGCCACGCAGGAAACCTTCCGTCGCCTCGGCGAGCTCGGCACGCACCTGTCGATCGACGACTTCGGTACCGGCTACTCCAGCCTGAGCTATCTGCGTCAGCTGCCGGCCGAGGAGCTGAAGATCGACGCCAGTTTCGTCAAGGACGTCGACACCAGCGCCGATGCCCGCGCCATCGTCGATGCGGTCGTGAAACTCGCGCACGCGTTGGGGCTCAAGGTCGTCGCCGAGGGCGTCGAGACGCTGCGCCAGCAGAAGGCGCTGGTGGACCTGGGTTGCGACGAACTCCAGGGTTACCTGTTCGCCAAGCCGATGACGGCGCGCGCGCTGCTGATGTGGGCGATCGACGATCGTGCCGTGTCGGCGGTGTTCCGACCGTCGCTGTTCGGTGAGACGCGTCAGGCGACGCGCGAGCTGTCCTGGCAGGCCACGGTCAAGCCGTAGTCCGGCCTCGCTCAGCGCGTGGCGCGCCGGCGCACGCACTCCAGATAGCGCTCGCCGTCGGGTGGCAGCCCGCTGCGTTGCGAGGCCCAGACCATTTCGCCCAGACATTCCATCACCTGATGCTGCGCTTCGTGCGCCGAGCCGAAGCGGCGCGCCAGCAACGCATGCGCCTGCTTGATCCCGCTGGGTTGGTCGATCGCGAGCTGCTCGGTGATCGACAGGTGCATCGAGAGGTGCAGAAACGGATTCGTGTGGCCGGCCTCGAGGTCGTAGACCGCGGCGAGCGCGGATGGCAGGTCGGCAAGATCGTCGTGGTACTCGGGGTGCTGCGTGATCCAGTCGGCGGCGGTGGCTTCCATCGGCGAGAGCGGCAACTGCTCGCGCTGCTTGCGCCAGGTCTCGCAGAAGAAGCTGCGAACGTCGTGCTGTGAAGGCTGGAACATCGCGTCGATTCTTGCACCCTTCAAACGGGGCGAATGGTCCCGACGAATAATCCGGGGCCCGCGGCGGGCCATCCGCAGAAAAATGACCCGTCAGCAACCACGCCTCGCGGCACACGCAGGACCCTCATGAACGTCACGACCGAACAGCTCTTCGACAACGCCCGCACCCACAACGGCTTCGCCAACGAACCCATTCCCGCCGCCACGCTGCACCAGCTCTACGACCTGGTGAAGTGGGGTCCGACCTCGGCCAATTGCAGCCCGGCGCGCTTCATCTTCGTGACCACGCCCGAAGCCAAGGCCAAACTCGTCGCCGGCATGTCGCCGGGCAATGTCGAGAAGACCACGCAGGCGCCGGTGTCGGTCATCATCGGCATGGACATGGCGTTCTACGACAAGCTGCCGCAGCTGTTCCCGCATGCCGATGCGAAGGCCTGGTTCGTCGGCAACCAGCCGATGATCGACGCGACCGCGTTCCGCAACTCGAGCATCCAGGGCGGCTACTTCATCCTCGCCGCACGCGCGCTCGGCCTGGACTGCGGCCCGATGAGCGGCTTCGATCCGGCCAAGGTCGACGCGGCGTTCTGGGCCGGCACGACGGTCAAGACCAACTTCATCGTCAACCTCGGCCGCGGCGACGCGAGCAAGCTGTTCGGCCGCAGCCCGCGCCTGAGCTTCGACGAGGCCTGCCAGATCGCCTGAGGGTTTGATCACCGACCCGCGGTCGCGGGGTTCGGGTCACCCGCCACCCCACTGCTGGCGCTCACCGGGGTGACGCCGCTGTGGGATGGGTTGCGCTGACAGGCGTCTGCACGGCCAGCTTGTCGGCGACCGCGTGCAGCACGACCGCGAACGACAAGACCACGACGAACCAGCCTATGCCGCGCCGGAACCGCGCCGTCGCCTCGTCGGTGCGGGCGCTGCCGAGCAGGCGGCATAGCAACTGCGAGCTGGCGGTGCTCGCAATCAGCATGCCGCCGGAGAACAGCAAGCCGGCGAACAACCCGGCCGTCCAGCCGCCGCGGTTGGTGGCGAACACGCTCCAGGCCGAGACGTGCGCAAGGGTGTCGATGACGAGTGCGAACAGCAGCCCGATCGCGACGGTCGACCACACATCCGTGCGCTGCCGCAGCGCGGCCGGAATCAGCCGCATGCGCACCGACGAAGGGCGGTAGGAGCCGGGCGCGAGCAGCGCGCGCAGATTCCAGGCGCCCAGCATCGCAAGCAGCACGATCGGCAGCCAGTCGGTGATCGCGACGAGCAGTGGTGGCAGCGCGAAGCTCGTCGCGATCAGGCTCACGGCAAGCGCCAGCGCGGCGACGGCGGCACCGTGTCCGAGTGCGAACAGGCTGCCCGTCCACGGCGCGTGCGGTTCGTGGTGGTCGAGCGCGCGCAAGGTCATGCCGTCGATCGCCGCGATGTGGTCGGGCTCCACGCCGTGGCGCAACCCGAGCACGAAGAACAGCGCCAGGCCACTTGCAGGCAGGGCTTCGACCGGGCTCATCGCGCGCAGTGCTCGCAGAGGCCGCGCAACGTGATCTCGTGCGCCTGCACGACGAAGCCCTTCGGCGCCATGTCCTGCATCGAGCCCGGGCAGCCGTGCAGCGCGTAGACGCGGTCGCAGCCGCTGCAATGGAAGTGATGGTGGTGGTGCGCC
>JBDUAG010000123.1:0-8792 GCA_040004785.1 Burkholderiales bacterium
GGGCGACAGCCAGACCACCGGCCTGACCGACACACTGCCAGCCGGCATGGTGTTCGGCACCGGCACGCCGACCGCGGCGATCAGCGGCGGCGGCGCGACCGGCACTTGCAGCGTCGCAGGCCAGACGATGACCTGCGCCTTCGGTGTGCTTGCGGCCGGCAAGACCGCTACGGTCACCGTGCCCGCACGCGTGACCACCTATCCGAGCGGCGGCCTCACGCAGAACTGCGCGAGCGCAAGCACCAGCGAGGTAGACCCGAACAGCGGCAACAGCGTCTCGATCTGCACACCGTTGACCGTGCAGCGCTCGTCGATCGCCGGCACCGTGTTCCAGGACCGCGACCGCACCGGCCCGAACGCCGGCACGCCGCAGGCCGCGGCCACCGAGCCGCGCATCGCTGGCGTTGCCGTGCAACTCTCCGGCACCGATGCGTACGGCAACGCGGTGTCACTGAGCACGACGACCGACGCGAGCGGCAACTACAGCTTCACGAACCTGTCGCCGGCCGATGCCAGCGGCTATACCGTCACAGAAACGCAGCCGACAAGCTTCGTCAATGGCCCCACCGCTCCGCCGGCGCCAGCCGCGGGTGGCACCTACGCAGGCGGAGGCAGCGCGGGCAATTCGAGTTACGGCGCGATCCAGCTTGCAGCCAACGCGAGCGGGACCGGCTACGACTTCCCCGAAGTGCGCCAGCCCAGCCTGTCCGGCTTCGTCTACGCCGACGTCAATCTGAACAACATTCGCAACCCCGGCATCGACAGCGCGATCGCGGGCGCCACCGTGCGGCTGCTGAACGCGAACACGCTGGCGCTCGTCGCCACGACGACGACCGACGGGACTGGTGCGTACACCTTCGCGAACCTCGACCCGCTGATCGCGTACACGCTCGAGGAGCCGCTGCCGTCATCGCCGGCCGGCCTCGCGAACGGGCCGGTGAACCCGGGCCTCGTGAATGGGGCGGCATGTGCGAGCGGCTGCACGGCGCAGCCGAACACGCCGATCGCGGGCACCGACCGCATCGCTGCAATCGATCTGGGCGCCGGTACCGACGGCACGCAGTTCAACTTCGGTGAGCAGCAGGTCTCGACGATCAGCGGCTTTGTGTTCGCCGACGTCAACAACAACGGCGTGCAGAACCTGCCGGGCGACATTGGTCTCGCTGGCGTGACGATCGTGCTGACCGGCACCGACGCGACCAGCGCGACGATCAATCGCACGACCACGACGGCGGCCGACGGCAACCTGCTGCCCGGCACCTACACGGTCACCGAGCCGACACAGCCCGCTGGCTCGAGCAACGGCTTGACCATCCCCGGCACCGGCGGCGGCAGCGCGACCAGCGTCGCGACGCTGCCGAGCGCGATCAGCGGCATCGTGCTGACGGCCGCCGCCAATGCGAGCGCGAACAACTTCGCCGAGATTCCGAGTTCGAGCGCGATCGCGGGCCGCGTCTGGCTGGATGCGAACAACAACGGCAGCATCGATGCGAGCGAGGGCGGCATCGCCGGCGTGACGATCGAGCTGACCGGCACCGACGCGAACGGCCCCGTCTCGCGCACCGCCACGACCGACGCGACCGGTGTGTTCTCGTTCGGCACGCTCGCGCCGGGCGTGTACACGCTGCGCGAACCGACGCAGCCGACCGGCACGCTGAACGGCCGCACGATCGCCGGCACCATCGGCGGCTCGACCAGCGGCACCGCCACCAACGTGGCCACGCTGCCGAGCGCGATCAGCACGATCACGCTCGGCGTCGGCCAGAACTCGGTGGCGAATCTGTTCGGCGAGGTGCCGACCAGCACCATCGCCGGCCGCGTCTACGGAGACAACAACAACAACGGCAGCATCGATGCCGGTGAGACCGGTCTGGCCGGCGTGACGATCACGCTGAGCGGCACGGACGACCTCGGCGCGCCGGTCAACCTGGCGACGACGACCGTATCCGACGGCAGCTATACGTTCGCGTCACTGCGTCCGGGCACCTATGCGGTCACCGAACCGTTGCAACCCGGCGGCACGACCAACGGCATCACCAGCGCCGGCAGCGCCGGCGGCAACGCAACAGCGCCGTCGATCACGCCGTCGGCGATCACCGCGATCGTTCTTGCGCCGGGAGTGAATTCGACGCAGAACAATTTCGGTGAGATCGGCAACTCGCCCGATCTGCTGGTCAGCAAGGACCATGCGCTGCCGCGCTTCACGGTGCACAACGCCGCGTCCTACCGCATCCGTGTGCGTAACGCGGGTGAGTTGGCGACAACGGGTGACTACACCGTCACCGACCGGCTGCCTGTCGGCCTGACGCTGGCGGCAACGCCCAGCGGTGCCGGCTGGAGCTGCGTTGGTGCGGCCGGTGCGAGCGTGTTCAGCTGCAGCGCGACCGCGGTGATCGCGTCCGGTGCGGCGAACCCGAGCGCGATCGACGTGTCCGTCACGGTGGGTCCGCAGGCGGCGACGAATTCGCCGGTCCACAACGTCGTGCTGGTCGAAGGCGGCGGCGAGCCCGACGCGCGCCGGCCGACGACCGCCGAGCGCGATGCCGCGGTCAACAACCCGGCGTCGCTGCCGGTCTGCAACCCCGCGATCTCTCACAGCGTGTGCCGCGATCCGACCGTCGTGCAACTGGCGGCATCGCTGGCCGGCACCGTCTGGTACGACGGCGGCAGCGTGCCGTCGCTGCTCGACGGCGGTGACACCCGCCTGGCCGGCTGGCAGGTCGAGGTGGTGAACACCACCGACAACACGATCGTCGCCCGCGCGGTGACCGGCACGGACGGCAGCTATCGCGTGCCCGACCTGCTGCCCGGCGTCGCGCTCGCGGTGCGCTTCCGCGAGCCGCAGTCGGGCGTCGTATTCGGCTACCCGGTCAACGGCGAACAGTCACCAGGCTCCTCGGGTGCGGGCTGCAATCCTTCCCAGGCACTTGCCAACGGCACCAGCAGCTCGTGTGTCGACAAGGGCACGAATCCGCAGCTCGGCGTCGTGCTGGCGGCGGGCCAGGATCTGACGCAGCAAAGCCTTCCGGTCGATCCCAGCGGCGTCGTCTATGACGCCGGCGTGCGGACGCCGGTTGCCGGTGCCGTGGTCACGCTGGCGCCTACCGGTGTGTGCAACGGCTGGAACCCGGCGAGCTCCGTCGTCGGCGCGAGCCTCGGCGGCTACAGCGTCAACGGCAGCGCGATCTCGATGACGGTCGGCGCGAGCGGCTTCTACCAGTTCCTGTTTGCGGCCTCTGCACCGGCCTCGTGCCAGTTCGGCCTGAGTGTGACGCCGCCGGACGGCTACACCTTCGTCTCGAAGCTGATTCCGCCGCAAGCCGGATCGCTGACGCCCTCGGGCGCGACCGGCACCACCTATGCCGTGCAGCCGCAGTCGACGGCGCCGACCGGCGCGGTCGGCTCGGCGACCGCGTACTACCTGGGCCTCGTCAGCGGCTCGGCCGGTGCGAACATCGTCCACAACCACATCCCGCTCGACCCGGCGCTGCCGAACGGCATCTCGCTGAGCAAGACCGGCGACAAGTCGGTCGCCGAGATCGGCGACAGCGTGCGCTACAGCATCGCGGTGCAGCTCACCTCGGGTGAACTGCCGCGCCAGTTGACGGTGCTCGACCGCTTGCCGGCCGGCTTCACCTTCATCAAGGGAACCGCCTCGGTGAACGGTGTGGCCATCGCCGATCCGATCGGGGGGGCCGGGCCGCGGCTCGCGTTCAACCTCGGCCCGATGCCGGCGGACGGCAAGTTCCTGCTGCAGTACCGGCTGCGTGTCGGCGTGGGCAGCCAGCAGGGTGACGGCATCAACCGGGCGATCGGCTATGCCTGCGGCGTGCCGTCGGGTTGCCTGACGGCCGCGTTCGCGCCGGTCGCTTCGAGCCTCGCGACCAACGAGGCACAGCACCAGGTGCGTGTCACCGGCGGCGTGTTCGCACCCGAAGCCTGCGTGGCCGGCAAGATCTTCGTCGACTGCAACGGCAACCAGATCCAGGACCGCGAGGAGCTCGGCATCCCCGGCGTGCGGCTGCTGCTGCAGGATGGCACGACGCTGATCTCCGATTCCGAAGGCAAGTACAGCTACTGCGGCCTGCCGCCGCGCAGCGCGGTGCTGAAGGTCGACTCTTCGACGCTGCCGCGCGGCTCGCGTCTGGTCACGTCGAGCAACCGCAACCTCGGCGATGCGAACAGCCTGTGGCTCGACCTGAAGAACGGTGAGCTGCACCGCGCCGACTTCATCGAGGGCAGCTGCTCGAACCCGGTGCTCGATCAGACCAAGGCGCGCCGCGCGCAAGGCGAAGTGCGCGCGCCTGAGGCGGAGAAGAAAGGCCCCGCACTGCGCTTCGACAGCAAGGCGCACGGCCTGTCCAGCACCAGCTCGCCGCAGCAGGGCACGGACGGCGCGAACCAGACCGTGCCGAAGGCGCGCGCCGTGGCGCCGGCGTCATCACCGTCCGGACCACCACCTCCTTCACCACCACCGGGATCGCCGTCGACATCGACCACCGCCACCGAAACCAAGGGAGGTTCCGATGCGGCGCGCTGATCGTCACCCCAAGCATTGCTCCACGCGCCGCCCCGTGCGCCGCCAACTGATGCTCGCGCTCGGCGCAGCGTTCCCACTGTGCGTCGCCGCCCAATCGGCGCCGCCGGCAGGCTCGCCTACCGATGTGCGCTACACCGAGCCGACCGCCAGCGTGCCGGCGCTGTATCCGCGCTCGAACGAGAACGATGCGTCGCCGAAGGTCTTCCTTGCCGGCGAATACGCGGCCAACGCCGCCGTCGGGCGCGTCGTGGTCGAAGCGGACCGCAATGCGGTGCCCGCCGACGGCCAGAGTCCGGTCAAGCTGAAAGTGCGCGTCTACGGACGCGACGGCGCGCTGTTGAAGGCGCCGGCGTTTCTGACGATCGAGCATTCGGGCGGACGCGTGCTGCTCCCGAACGCACGCACGGACGAGCTCGGCCCGCGGCGCCAGGACGCGGATCGCGCCATGCCGGGCGTTCAGCTGAAGGTCGAAGGCGGTGAAGCCGAGTTCACGCTGCTCGCGCCGTTTGAGGCGCAGGACGTGCGGCTGCGCGTGACGGCCGGCGCCGAGCAGGCCTCGGGCGTGATCAGCTTCGTTCCCGAGATGCGCGACATGGTCGCTGCCGGCCTGATCGAAGGCGTGATCAACTTCAATCGCCATGGCGGCGGTGTGATCCAGCCGGCGCGCAGCAACGACGGCTTCGATCAGGAGATCCAGGCCTGGTCGCGCCAGTTCAACGGCGGCAAGGCCAATGCCAGCGCGCGCACCGCGTTCTATCTGAAGGGCACGGTGAGCGGCGAATACCTGCTGACCGCCGCCTACGATTCCGACAAGGACACGCGCGCTCGGCTGCTGCGCGACGTGCGGCCGGACGAGATGTACCCGGTTTACGGCGATGCGTCGCTGCGCAGCTTCGACGCACGCTCGGCCGATCGGCTCTACGTGCGCATCGACAAGGATAAGAGCTACGTGCTCTACGGCGACTTCGTTACCGGCGACGGCTTCACGCAGCCGATCGGACAGGGCGCCGTCGCTTCGCTGAAGCAGCGCAGCCTCGGTGCGTACAACCGTACCGCAACCGGTGTTCGGCTGCATCACGAGAAGGACGGTTTCACCGGCAGCGCGTTCGTGTTCAACGACTCGCTGCGCCAGGTCGTCGAAGAGTTCGCAAGCCAGGGTTCGGGGCCGTACGGGCTGCGCAACAACGCGGTACTCGAAGGCAGCGAGAAGGTCGAGGTGATCGTGCGAGACCGCTCGCAGCCGTCGCGCATCGTCAGCGTGCGCGCGTTGCAGCGCCTGGTGGACTACACCTTCGAGCCGTTCTCCGGCCGCATCCTGTTGACAAACTTCCTGTCGGCATTCGACGAGAACCTGAACCCGGTGTCGCTGCGCGTGACCTACGAGGTCGACCAGGGCGGAGAACGCTTCTGGGTCGGCGGCGCCGATGCGCAGTACCGCGTCAACGGCATGCTGGAGATCGGCGGCTCGGTGGTCACCGACCGCAACGAGCTGGCGCCGTACGAGCTCGAAAGCGCAAATGCGACGCTGCGCTTCGGCCCGAAGACGGCGCTGGTCGCCGAAGTGGCGCGCAGCTCGAGCACGGTCAATACCAATCCGACGAACCAGACTGTCACGCCGGCGCTCGCGAACAAGATCGGCGAGGTCGAGGGCCACGCCTGGCGCGTCGAGTTCGCGCACGAAGACGACATCGACGAGGTGCGCGTGTTCGCCGGCCGCGCATCACCCGAGTTCAACAATGCGGCCGCCCCCCTGAACGGCGGCCGCGCCGAAGCGAACGTCAAGGCGAAGCACAAGCTGACGCAAACGCTCAGTGCCTACGCCGAGTATCTGGCCAGCGAAGACCTGACCGATGGTGGCGGCAAAAAGACGTCCGCCGGCGTCGGCCTGCGCTGGGCCGCGACCGAACGACTGACGATCGACGGTGGGCTGCGCTCGACACGCGAGACCATCGGCACGCAAGGCAACGGCCTGCTGACCGCGCCCTTCGGCTCGACTGCCGGCCTCACCGGCAGCATCGGCAGTGGTTCGGGCGGCGGTGCGCTCGGCTTCGGCAACCAATCGATCGACCCGGCCACCGGCTTGCCGATCATCACGCAGGGTGGCCTCGCGAACTCGATCACCGATCTGCCCGCGGGCACGAAGCTGGCGAGCGACGGCGTGCACCTCGGTGCGGGCTATCGGGTGACCGACCGCTTCACGCTCGGCGGCGAGGTCGAGCAGGATGTTTCCGGCGACGCGCGACGCCGCGAGTCGGTCGGTGGCGACTACCAGCTCGGCGAGCGCACGAAAGCTTACGGCCGCTACGAACACCAGAGCGGCTGGGTCGACAGCGCCGGCGTCACGTCGACCGGGCGCAGCGCGAACGCGTTCGTGTTCGGCGTGAACACCAGCGCGACGCAGGACACGCAGGCCTTCAGCGAATACCGGCTGCGTGACGCGATCAGCGGACGCGATCTCGAGATCGCGTCCGGCGTGCGCACTGGCTGGAATCTCGCCGAAGGGCTGCGCTTGAGCACGGGCTACGAGCGCGTCGAAGTGCTGTCGGGGCTGACTGCTACTGCGGATGCGGTGAGCGTCGGAGTCGACTACACCGCGAACCCGCTGTGGAAGGGCAGCACCAAGGTCGAGTTCCGGCGCTCCGGCGACGTCGACGGCACGGCCGACAACGAGGCCTTCAACACGACCCTGTGGCAGGCGCTGGTCGCTCGCAAGCTCGATCGCGACTGGACGCTGCTCGGGCGCAACTATCTGCTGCTGACGCGCTATGCGAGCCGCGGCGATGTCGTTCAGGACCGTGCGCAGATCGGCGTCGCCTATCGCGACACCGACACCAACCGCGTCAACGCGCTGGCGAAGATCGAGCACAAGCTCGAGCGCGACGCGAGCGACGCGGCGGCCGGGGAGTTGCGGTCGCAGGCCTGGATCGCATCGACGATCGCCGACTTCCATCCGTCGCGTCCGTGGTGGATGACCGGCCGCCTGGCCGCGAAGTGGCAGCGCGACCGCTTCGAGGGCGGTGTGGAAGACAGCTTCCGTGCGGTGCTGCTGTCCGGCCGCGTCGTCTACGACGTGACCGAGAACTGGGATGTCGGGCTGCTCGCAGCCACGCAGTTCGGCCAGCTCGGTGCGCGCCAGAGCGCGTTCGGCGCCGAGGTCGGCTACCTGCTGAAGCAGAACCTGTGGCTATCGGTCGGCGTGAATGCCACCGGCTTCAAGGGCGACTCCGACCTCACCGGCTACGAATACACGCAGCGCGGCGCCTACCTGCGCCTGCGCTTCAAGTTCGACGAGACCTTGTGGCGCGGCAAGGACCCGAACGTGAACCGCGCTCTGGACCGCTGACCACATGCGGGCCCATGCCGACCAACCTATCGCGACATGACACCATGAACCTCGACCATTCCCTCATCACGCTCGCCTGGCTGATTGCGGCTTCAAGCGGTGCGCCGGCCCATGCGCAATCGACGAACACCGCACAGCTCGCGCCCGCCGCGAAGCGCATCAGCGATGAAGCGATCCAGTCCGACCACCAGACCTACGACGGGATGCAGGCACGCATCAAGGCGCTGAACGACGGTGGGCGGCGGGTCGCCGACTACCACCTCGCGAAGGCGCAGTGCTGGCTCGATGTGAGTTTTCACGAATACACCCGCAACGACCGCAGCGAATTCCCGCAGGCAGCGCTGGGCGAGGCCGAGTCACTGGTCGGTGCGATGGAGAGCAAACAGTCGCCGCTGTCGTTCGAAACACCTCTGGTGAACGGAGCTGCGAAGCTGCGGCCGGACCTGTGGGCGATCACGAGCGCACTGAAGGGCGACGCCGGCTTCTTCTGCGCGCAGCAGAAGATCGCCTGCGCCGAAGTCGAACTGGTGCACGCGGGCAATGAGTTCAACCAGCAGCAGTGGCGCCATGCCAAGCCGTATGTGCAGATCGCGGAAGACCTGATCGCCGAAGCGCAGGCGCTGGCCGCAAGCTGCAGGCCGGCGGCCGTTCCCGTTCCCGTCGCCGTGCCGGCGCCGACGAACGCGTCCGCCCCGGTTGCGCCCGCGCGAGTCGAGTGGCTCGCGCATGTCGTCTTCGCATTCGATCGCTCCGGCGAGGCCGACATCCACAGCGCAAGCCTCGGGCCGTTGCGCGAACTGGCCGATGCGATCGCGAAGGGGCGCATCGCGGTCGGATCCGTGCGCCTGACCGGCCACGCCGATCGCCTGAATGGTACTGGCCACGGCGATTACAACCAGCGCCTGTCCG
>JBDUAG010000668.1:0-2627 GCA_040004785.1 Burkholderiales bacterium
GCTCGAATCGCGCGCGGCCGAGCTCGGCATCGCGCGCATCTCGGATCTCACGAAGGCGCAGGCGCAGGCGCTGCGGCTCGGCCTGTCGCACGAGTTCCTGGAGCGCGGCGACGGCTGGCCGGCACTCAAGGCCGCCTACCAACTGCCGCTCGCCGCCACCGGCGGGCTCGACCACGGGCTTGCCTATGACGCGATCGCCGCCGGCCGCGTCGACCTGATTGACATCTACTCGACCGACGCGAAGGTCGGCCGCTACAAGCTGCGCGTGCTGCAGGACGATCTCGGCTTCTTCCCGAAGTACGACGCGGTGCTGCTGATGCGCGCCGCCGTTGATGTGCGGCCGCTGGCCAAGCTCGAAGGCCGTATCGACGCGACGGCGATGATCGCGATGAATGCACAGGTCGAACTCGACGGCCAGAGCTTCCCTGAGGTCGCGCGCCAGTTCGTCGCCGGTGCCGTCCCGGCGACAGGCGCAGCCGCCGGCACCACTCGGCAGGGCTTCATGGCGAGGCTGTTCGCGCCCGATCTGCTGACGCTCACGGTGCAGCACCTGTTGCTGGTGTTCGGCTCGCTGCTGATCGCGATCGTCGTTGGTGTGCCGCTGGGCATCGCGGCGTGGCGCTGGCCGCGCAGCTCGGCCTGGCTGCTCGGCGCGGTCGCGATCCTGCAGACCGTGCCGTCGCTCGCACTGCTGGCGTTCCTGATCGCGTTGATGGGTCGCATCGGCCTCGGCCCGGCGCTGATCGCGCTGTTCCTGTATGCGCTGTTGCCGATCGTGCGCAACACGCATGCGGGCCTGCGCGGCGTGCCCGAGGGTCTGGCGCAGGCGGCGCTGTCACTCGGGCTGACGCCGCGGCAAAGCCTGCGCGAGGTGCAATTGCCGCTCGCCTTGCCGACGCTGATGGCGGGCGTGAAGACGGCCGCCGTGATCAACGTCGGCACCGCTACCCTGGCGGCCTTCATCGGCGCGGGTGGCTACGGCGAACGCATTGTCTCGGGGCTGGCCGTCAACGACACCGGCGCGATGCTGGCCGGGGCGGTGCCGGCGGCGGTCTTGGCGCTGTTGGTGCAGGGGTTGTTCGAGTGGGTCGAGCGGCGGCTGGTGCGGGTCTGATCGTTCGGAGCGAGCCAAGCCGGAAGAGGCAAGCGACAATCACAAGATGCCCTTTGACTGGATCTTGCTCGCGCTCGTCGCACTGCTGCTGTTGCTCGTACTCTGGATCGCGTTCCGACGCGCCGACCACGGCCCCTTGAAGGCGCTGCGCGACGATCTGCAGGGCGATGTGCAGCTGGTCGAGCGCGGTCTGCGTGACGAGGTCGCGCGCAGCGCCGGCGGCACGCGCAGCGAGCTCGCGCAGACGCTGGGCACGTTCCAGCAAACCCTGCTGACCCAGCAAGGCGACGTGGCGCGCACGCAGAACGAGCAGATTGACAGTTTTCGCACCCAGCTCGGCGCGACGCAGCAGCATCAGGCCGATGCCTTGCAGCGTTTCTCGCAGACGCTCGCCGAGCAGTTGCGCGCGCTGGCACAGAGCAACGACGTGCGGCTCAACGAGGTGCGCACGATGGTCGAGGCCAAGCTGAGTGCGATCCAGGCCGACAACGAGAAGAAGTTGGAGCAGGTGCGCGCCACCGTCGACGAAAAATTGCACGCGACGCTGGAGCAGCGCCTCGGCGAGAGCTTCAAGCAGGTCGCGGATCGACTCGACCAGGTGCACCGCGGCCTTGGCGAGATGCAGGGTCTCGCAAAGGACGTGGGCTCGCTGAGCCGGGTGCTGAACAACGTCAAGACGCGCGGCAACTTCGGCGAAGTGCAGCTCGCGGCGCTGCTCGACGAGGTGTTTACGCCGGACCAGTTCGGTCGCAATGTCGAGACCGTGCCGGGCAGCAACCAGCGGGTCGATTTCGCGCTGCGGCTGCCGGGCCGGCGCGACGATGGCGTGCCCCTGTGGTTGCCGATCGACGCCAAGTTCCCGCGCGAGGACTACGAGCGCCTGCTCGACGCGCAGGAGCGTGCCGACCCGGTCGCCGCCGAGCTCGCCGCGAAGGCGATCGAGATGCGGCTGCGGGCCGAGGCGCGCACGATTCGCGAAAAGTACATCGCTGCCCCTCACACGGCCGACTTCGGCATCCTGTTCGTGCCGACCGAAGGCCTCTACGCCGAGGCCTTGCGCCGACCGGGCTTGGTGGAGGCGTTGCAGCGCGAGCACAAGATCATGCTGGCCGGGCCGACCACCCTGCTGGCCACCTTGAACAGTCTGCAGATGGGCTTCCGAACGCTCGCGCTCGAGAAGCGCTCGGCCGAAGTCTGGGAAGTGCTGGGCGCGGTGAAGACCGAATTCGGCAAGTTCGGCGAGGTGCTCGCCAAGACGAAGAAGAAGCTCACCGAGGCGGCAAACACGATCGACGATGCCGAGCGTCGCACGCGGGCCATGACGCGTGAACTGAAGTCGGTCGAGGCGCTGCCGGATACGCGCACGCAGCTGCTGTTGCCGGGTGCCGAGGCGGAGATCGCCGACGACGAGAATGGCTGACACGCCGCGATCGTCCGGCGGCGCGACCGGCATGCTGGTCGCGCTGATCGTCGGCCAGATCTGCCTGCACTCGACGATGGCCGGCGTGCGCAT
>JBDUAG010000669.1:0-2625 GCA_040004785.1 Burkholderiales bacterium
GGCATGACGATGCTGTTCCAGGTCAAGGACCCGGCCATGCTCGACATGGTGAAGGTGGGCGACAAGGTCAAGTTCAAAGCCGAGAAGGCCGCGACGGGCATCGTCGTGACGGAGATCCGGGTGGCGAAGTGAAGCGGCGGGTGTGCCGCGTTCGCGGATGCTGGGGCCGCCTTGCGGCTTTCGTGCTGACAGCCGCAGCCATCAACGCGCGCGCGGACGTGGTGGACATCGCTTGGGACACGACGGGGCGCTTCGAGACTATCCTGAGCGTGGCCCCGGGCAGGTTCGCGGAGGTTTGCGGCAGGCTGACGCAAGGGCAGGCTATCGCGTGGTCGTTCATGGGCGACAAGCCCATGAACTTCAATATCCACTACCACGAAGGCAAGCAGGTCGTGTCTCCAGCGAGGCAGGATGGAGCGAGCCAAGTTGAGGGATTGCTCAAAGTCAGCGTCGGTCAGGACTACTGCTGGATGTGGACCAACAAGGGCAGTTCGCCTGCGAAGCTGCAATTGACGCTGAAGCGGTAGGTCGTCGCATACAGCGACAAGAGGCGGCCGCAGAGATCAGTTGCATCGGGAGCCCGCGTGCACCGGGTCAGAAGGGCCGAACGCCTCAGCGCGGAGAGCGCAGTCCCGCGAGAGTTACCGCGACGAGCCGGCGGACCGCGGCCTTGGACGTCAAGCTGCTGCCTGCGGCGAGGGCGTGCAGACAATAGCTTGCGAGTTCACCGGGCGGTACATCGCTCCGAAAATCACCGGTTCCGGTGCCTTCGGTCAGCAGGTCTCGGATCATGATGCTGAGATGCCGCTGTGCGCGCCCGACGTGCTCACCGCGATGAAGGAGTGATGCGAGTTCGGTGCCGTGGTGCTCGTGTTGTATGAGTGCGTACGCCATCAGCACAGCCGTGACCCGCGCGACAGGATCACCAACCTGGTTTCCAAGACCGGCGAGATGTTCAAGATGGCCGCTGACCTGCCGCTCGTGCCAGGCGACCAGAATCGATTCGACATCCGGGAAATATTTGTACAGCGTCGCGCGGCCAATGCCAGCCTCTTTGGCGATTTGCGACATCGTCACGGACGCCAGCCCATGCTCGGCTACCAGCGCCGCAGTGGTGTTGATGGTCGCGTCGCGCACCGAGCGGCGGTGCGCCTCGATCGTGTCGTTCCACAGTTTCGGCATGCCCGAAGTATGCGGTACGACGATAACGATACATGCTGATTTGACAAAGACACTATGTATCGATAAAGTCATCGCCAGTCGATCGGACTTCACGACAACGACGCACGCACGAGGTATCGCGCATGGCTGACCTGCCCCCTGATAGGGACGAGAACACGCGCAAGCGGTCCGACTTCGAATCGCCGGCGAGCACTCCGCGTTGGGTGAAGTTGTTCGGGATCGCTGCGATCGTCGTGGTACTGCTCTTTGTCGCACTGCACCTCACCGGCAACAGCCCCGGTGGCCACGGACCGTCCGGCGCCACGGCGACGACGCACCATCCGTAGAACACGGGCCGAGGCAGGAATGACCATGACGCCGCTCCTCCGCAGGTTCGCGCTGATGGCGCATGTCACTTCCTCGGTCGGCTGGCTCGGCGCAGTGGCTGTCTTCCTTGCGCTCGCCGTAGCAGGTGTGCTGAACCGCGATGGTCAGTTGGTTCGCGCGGCATATCTTGCGATGGACTTGACCTATTGGTTCGTCATCGGGCCGTTGTGCTTCGCCTCGGTCCTGACGGGGCTTATCTCGTCGCTGGGCACGGGTTGGGGCTTGTTCCGGCACTACTGGGTTCTGATCAAGCTCCTGTTGACGATTCCTGCCACCCTCTTGCTGGTGGTGCACACAGTACCAGTCAGCCTTCTGGCCGATGTCGCAGCCAAGACGAACCTGTCCGGTGGCGATCTCGGCAGGCTTCGGCTCGAACTGCTGGCCTATGCGGGGGCCGCCTTGCTGGTGCTGCTCGTTGCAATGGTCCTCTCGGTGTTCAAGCCGCGGGGCATGACGCGGTACGGGCAGCGCAAGCAGCGCGCAGTGCTTGCAACGTAGCAGCGAGCTCCGGCCCAAGCATATTGGTCCACCGAGACCGTTCAGTGTTCCAGTCGATGGTCGTCAGCAGCCCAGGCCGATCAGGGGCATCCTGTCTCATGTTGAAGCGTCAAACCGAGGCGCCTGAGCCGCGCTACCGAATCTGAACCGGACGTAGATGATGGAGCTCAGGATCGCGGCGAAGAAGCACCAGACGGAGAACAGCGCGACGCTGAAGAATGCATACGCGACCCCGAAGAAGGCGAGCGCCAGCGCCCCGAAGAGCCGGATCGTGCCGTGACTCGAAAAGAAGCAGCCAACGCAGGTAGCGGCCAGATACAGACCCATCACCGGCAACTTATAGAAGTGCGGCGAGACGTACACGATGTTCTCGGCCGCAACGGCAGTCACAGGGAGGTCGATGAGCAGGTAGAGCAAGTACAGGCCGACGAAGAGCCCGACTGCCTGGAAGCCCCAGATCACGTTTCTGCGCCATGGCACGGTTTCGAGCAGGCCGATCGAGAACGGCACGAACATCGGCCACAGCACATGCGAGAACATCGAAAACAGATAGGTCATGGCCACATTGAGTTGCGGCGC
>JBDUAG010000670.1:0-2620 GCA_040004785.1 Burkholderiales bacterium
CGGATCGGCTGGTGTTCATGCACGCCGGCCGCATCCACGAGATCGGCCCGCCGGAACAACTCTTCGGCTCGCCGCAGACGGCCGAGCTGAAGCAGTTCCTGTCGTCGATCACCGACTAGGTTTCGGCACCGACGCGCCGTTGCCCCACTGCGGCACGCTCGCCACGTTCGCGATCGACGGGCCGACATCGGGTGTGGCCACGGCCGGCTTCGCGGGCGTCGCGACCTGCGTCGCCGGCGGAAGTGCGTGCGGGCGGCTGGCGCCGCCGAACTGCCAGACGGCCACGCCCGCGGCGATCACCAAGACCGCCACGCCCGCGATCAGCAGGCCGATGTTGTTGGACGCCTTGGCCGCGGCCGGCGCGACCGGCACCGCGGCAGGCGCAGCCGCCGCGCGGCGCGCCGATGGCGCGACCATGTGCGTGACCATCTCGGGATCGGCGGCGGCGCGTGCGCGTGTCTGTGACGGTGGCGGCGCAACCGCGGTCGCATCCGCATCCGGCCGGTTTATCAGCATCGTCGGCTGGTGGGCGGTGTCCAGCCGCGTCGGCTGGTGCGCCGTGTCGAGTCGTGTCGGCGCCGAGTACGCGCCCTCGACGCGCAACGTCGGCTCGAATCGCGTCGCCAGCTGCGTCGGCGGGAACGGCGCAGGGGCTGCGACCGACAGCAGCGCGGTGTCGCCCGGCACCGTCACGTCCTTGCGCGCACGGGTCGGGATCGCGATCTCGCCGCGCAGCGCGGCCCGCATCTGGGCCACGTTCTGCGGTCGCTCGAGCGGCCGCACGCCGAGCATCCACGCGACCACGCTCATGAAGCGCGGCGAGACCCCGGGCACGACGCGATGCTCGATCGGCACCGGGTCGTCCTGCACCGCGCGCGCCGTCGAGGGTGCGGGCGGCACGCCGAACAGCAGGAAATGCATCACCGCGCCGAGCGCGTAGATGTCGGTCCACGGCCCCTGGCGCATGCCGCTCATCTCGGCGTACTGCTCGATTGGCGCATAGCTGGGTTTCAGGATCGCGGTGAGCGATTGCGTGCGGTCGCTGATGACGCGCCGCGCCGCGCCGAAATCAAGCAGGATCGGCGCGCCCGCCAACGGCAGCAGAATGTTGTCGGGCGCCACGTCGCGGTGGAAGACGCCTTCGCCGTGGAGTTGCTCGAGCGCGTCGAGCATCGGGTCGAGCACGCCGCGGATCCACGTTTCATCGGGCGGGTTCGGCATCGCGCGGCGCGAGTCGCGCAGGTTCACGCCCTGCAGGTACGGCATCACCATGTAGGCGGTCGAGTTGTCTTCCCAGAAGCGGTAGACCTTGACCAGCGACGGGTGATCGAAGCGCGCCAGCAGCCGCGCTTCGTTGACGAACGAACGCAGCCCGATGGCGTAGGTCTCGGCGAGCGACTCGGAGCGCACCGTGATGCGCGCGCCCTCGCCGCGCACCGCCAGCGAGGCCGGCATGTACTCCTTCAGCGCGACCTGGCGTTCGAGCGAGTAGTCGTTGGCGAGGTAGACGACGCCGAAGCCGCCGACGCCAAGCACCCGGATGATCTCGAACTCGCCGAAACGCGTGCCGTGCGGCAGTGCGTCGTGGGTGCGCAGTGCGGAGAGGTTGGGGCGTTTCAAGTCGTCGCTCATGAGTCGGGTTGGCACCTCGCCGGGACGAAAGCGCGTCAGTGTAAGCCCGGCTTGCACCTAAAATCATGGGTTTGACCGGCCGACACCCGACCCGTTGCGGTAGTTCCGCACCGCATCGCACCTCATCTCACCCCCACGGCACCATGGCAACCATTCTTCAGCACCTGCCCGCCGGGCAGAAAGTCGGCATCGCGTTCTCAGGCGGCCTGGACACCAGCGCCGCGCTGCACTGGATGAAGCTCAAGGGCGCCCTGCCCTACGCCTACACCGCCAACCTCGGCCAGCCCGACGAGCCCGACTACGACGAGATCCCGCGCAAGGCGATGCTCTACGGAGCCGAGTCCGCACGCCTGATCGACTGCCGCTCGCAGCTCGCGGCCGAAGGCATCGCGGCGCTGCAAAGCGGCGCCTTCCACATCTCGACTGCCGGCATCACCTACTTCAACACCACGCCGCTGGGCCGCGCCGTCACCGGCACGATGCTGGTCGCGGCGATGAAGGACGACGACGTCAACATCTGGGGCGACGGCAGCACCTACAAGGGCAACGACATCGAGCGCTTCTACCGCTACGGCCTGCTCGCCAACCCGTCGCTGAAGATCTACAAGCCCTGGCTCGACCAGTTGTTCATCGACGAACTCGGCGGCCGCGCCGAGATGTCGGCATTCATGACTCAGGCCGGCTTTGCCTACAAAATGTCGGCCGAGAAGGCCTACTCGACCGACTCGAACATGCTCGGCGCGACGCATGAGGCGAAGGACCTCGAGCACCTCAGCAGCGGCATGAAGATCGTGCAGCCGATCATGGGCGTCGCGTTCTGGCGAGACGACGTGGTCGTGAAGACCGAAGAAGTCACCGTGCGCTTCGAGGAAGGGCAGCCGGTCGCGCTGAACGGGGTCCGCTTCGAGAGCCTCGTCGACCTGATCATGGAAGCGAACCGCATCGGCGGCCGCCACGGCCTGGGCATGAGCGATCAGATCGAGAACCG
>JBDUAG010000124.1:0-8736 GCA_040004785.1 Burkholderiales bacterium
TCGGCCGAGAAGAGCGGCAAGCAGTCGCTCGACGTGGCCGGCCTGCTGAAGATCCGCGGCAGCGAGATCCAGCAGCGCTACAGCGAGCTGATGATGCTGGCCGCCGGCCCGGCGGCCGTGCCCTTCATCAAGGAGGCGATGGAAGCCGGCTGGCAAGGCGACATGGCGGCAGGCGCCACCTTCGTCGCGCCGCTCGCCGGCACCTACTTCAACATGCGCAAGACGACGATCTACGGCGGCTCGAACGAAGTTCAACGCAACATCGTCGCCCAGACGATGCTCGGCTGAGCGCACGGCGAACAGAACAAGGAAACAACATGGACTTCGACTTTTCAGACGACCAGGACATGCTGCGCGACTCGGTGCGCAAATGGGTCGACAAGGCCTACACCTTCGAGCGCCGCGGCGAGATCGTCAAGGCCGGTGGCTTCTCGAAGGAGGCGTGGGGCCAACTGGCCGAACTCGGCCTGACCGGCCTCTACGTGCCCGAGGCGCAAGGCGGCATGGGTTTCGGCCCGGTTGATGCGATGGTGGTGATGGAAGAGCTGGGCCGCGGCATCGTGCTGGAGCCTTATGCGGCCGTGTCGCTGGTCGGCGCGAGCCTGCTGACGGCCGGCCACGCACCGTCGGCCGAACTCTGGCTGCAAGGCATCGCGGAAGGCAAGGAGCTGGTCGTGCTCGCGCACCAGGAGCGCGCCGCACGGCATCGCCTCGCGCACGTCGAGACGACCGCGAAGAACACCGGCGGCACCTGGCAGCTCAGCGGCGTGAAAACGATGGTGCCGGCAGGTGCGCATGCCGGCGCGTTCGTCGTACCGGCGCGAGTCAGCGGTGCGGTCGATGACGCGACGGGCATCGCCCTCTTCCTCGTCTCTCGCGGCGAGGCCGGCGTCAAGGCAAAGGGCTACCCGACCCAGGACGGCGCCTGCGCGGCCGACGTGACCTTGACCAACGCCGACGCGATCGAGTTGCTGCCCGCCGGCGAGGCCTTCGGCGTGCTCGAGCACGCGATCGACATCGGCATCGCCGCCCTCTGCGCCGAGGCCGTCGGCGCGATGGACAAGCTGGTCGCGGTGACCGTCGAATACATGAACACGCGCAAGCAGTTCGGCGTCGCGATCAGCAGCTTCCAGGCGCTGAAACACCGCATTGCCGACGTGAAGATGCAGCTCGAACTGGCCCGCTCGATGAGCTACTTCGCGAGCCTGAAGCTGAACGAGCCGGCGCCGGCGCGCCGCCGCGCGCTCGCGCAGGCCAAGCTGCAGTTGGGGGCATCGATGCGCTTCGTGGGCCAGCAGTGCATCCAGCTGCACGGCGGCATCGGCGTGACCGACGAGTACATCGCGAGCCACTACTTCAAGCGCCTCACGGTGATGGAGATGAGCTACGGCGACTCGATGCACCAGCTCGGCGAGGTCTCGGCGCGCATGCAGAACACGGCTGGCGTGTTTGCCTGATGAAGCTGGTGGCGCTGCTGCTTGCGGGCCTGGCGTGCGGCCCGCTGGCGCGCGCCGCTGAGCCGCCCGCGGCGCCACTCGTGATCGCCCACCGCGGCGCGAGCGGCTACCTGCCCGAGCACACGCTCGCCGGCTATGAGCTCGCGGTGCGCCTCGGCGCCGACTACATCGAGCCCGACCTGCAGCTCACCCGCGACGGCGCCCTCGTCGCGATGCACGATGACACGCTGCCGCGCACCACGAACGCGGCCGAGTTGTTCGCGCCGCGCAATGGCGGCTACAAGGTCAGCGACTTCACGCTCGCCGAGATCCGCACGCTCACCGTCACGCCGACCGGCACCGCCAAGACCAGCTACCCCGGCTTCGTGCCCGGCGCGAAGGAGCTGCGCGTGCCGACCTTCGACGAAGTGATCGCGCTCGCGAAGACGCAGAGCGTGGTCGCCGGCCGCGTGATCGGCATCTACCCTGAAGCCAAGCAGGCCGACCCGGTGATGGAGGACAAGATCCTCGCGGCGCTGATGCAGCAGCGCTACGCCAGCGCCGCCGACAAGGTCTTCATCCAGTCCTTCAGCGACGCGACCGTGAAGAGCCTGGACGTGAAACAGCGCGCGCTCGGCCTGAAGATGCCGCTGATTCTGCTCGGCTACGCGGTCACGCAGGCCGACGGCTTCGCGCTGCTGGCCGTGCCCGGCGGCCGCACGCTGAGCCTGGGCGAGGTCGCGGCCTTCGCCAACGGCGTCGGCATCGGGATCGCGAATCCGAAATACCCGCTGACGAAAGGCTTCGTCGATCAGGCGCACGCCGCCGGCCTGGCCGTGCACGGCTGGACGTTCGCGAAACCCGATGCCACGGCCGCCGCCGTCGAGTACAAAGCCTTCCTGCAGATGGGCCTGGACGGCATGTTCAGCAACTACAGCGACCTGGCCGTGAGCGCGCGCGACGCTTTCGTCGCCGCGCGCAAATGACGACCACGCCCGCCGGCAGCCTCACCGACGTGCGCGGCCTGCGCGTCGGCCACTTCACCGAGACCCGCCGGCCCACCGGCTGCACCGTGATCCTCGCCCCTGACGGCGCGGTCGCCGGCGTCGACGTGCGCGGCGCAGCGCCGGGCACGCGCGAGACCGAGTTGCTGTCGCCGCTGAACGCGATCGAGAAGGTCCACGCGATCATGCTCGCCGGCGGCAGCGCGTTCGGGCTCGATGCCGCGGGCGGCGTGATGCGCTGGCTCGAGGAGCGTGGCATCGGTGCGCCCGTCGGCCCGGCGCAGGGCCACGAACCGAACCGCAAGGCGATCCGGGTGCCCATCGTGCCGGCGGCGATCCTGTTCGACCTGTGGGTCGGCGATGCGTCGATCCGGCCCGACGCCGCCTCGGGCTACGCTGCCTGCGAAGCCGCCACCACCGACCCGGTCGCCGAGGGCAATGTCGGCGCCGGCACCGGCGCGTCGGTCGGCAAGCTGTTCGGCATCCAGCGCGCGATGCGCGGCGGGCTGGGGAGCGCATCGATCACGGTCGGCGGCATCACGGTGGCGGCGCTGGTCGCCGTCAACGCGATCGGCGACGTGATCGACCCCGCGACGGGTGAGCCGATCGCCGGCGCTCGCAGCGAAGACGGCCAGCATCTGCAAGGCACGATGCGCTCGATGCTGCGCGGCGAGCTGATGACACCGATGCAACCGGGCAGCGCGACCACCCTCGGCGTGGTCGCAACCGATGCGGTGCTGACCAAGGCGCAGGCCAACAAGGTCGCGCAGATGGCGCACGACGGCTTCGCGCGCAGCATCAACCCGGTCCACACGATGACCGACGGCGACACGATCTTCGCACTCGCGACCGGCGCCAGCGGCCAGACCGCGAACCTCACGCTGATCGGCGCGCTCGGCGCCGAGGTGATGGCCACTGCGGTGGTGCGCGCGGTGCGCGCGGCGACCCGGCTCAGCGGGCCGAATGTGCCCGAGTTGCCCTGCGCCAGCGATCACAAGAACTGGAGACTCGTTCGATGACCCTTCCCTTGACCCGCCGCAGCCTCGTGCTCGGCGCCGCCGCCACGACCATGCTCGCCGCCTGCGCAACGAACCCGCCGGCCGATCCGATGCCGCCCATCGTCTTCGTGCACGGCAACGGCGACACCGCCGGGTTGTGGCTGACCACGCTGTGGCGTTTCGAATCGAACGGCTGGCCGCGCGAGCGGCTGCATGCGGTGGACATGCCCTACCCGCTCTCGCGCGATGTCGATGCCGCGCCGCAGGAAGGCCGCAGCAGCACGGCCGAGAGCATGCAGTTCCTGAAGGCCGAGGTCGACAAGCTGCTGCGCGCCACCGGGGCGAGCCGCGTCGTGCTGATCGCGAACTCGCGCGGCGGGAACGCGGTGCGCACCTACATCGAGAGCGGCGGCGGCACCGCCACGGTCTCGCACGCGATCCTCGGCGGCACACCGAACCACGGCGTGTGGGCCGACGCCAAGAGCCGCACCGGCAACGAGTTCAACGGCGCCGGGCCGTTCCTGATGGGGCTGAACGCGCCCAAGGGAGCGAACGGCAACGAGGTCACGCCCGGCCCGAAGTGGATGACGATCCGCTCCGACAACAACGACAAGTACGCGCAGCCCGATGGCGTGTGGATCGGCGCCAAGGGCACGCCGACCAACGTCACGTTCGAAGGCCCAGCGCTGAAGGGCGCCGAGAACGTCGTGATCGCCGGCATCGACCACCGCGAGACGGCGTTCAGCCCGAAGGCGTTCGAGGCAATGTTCCGCTTCATCACCGGCAAGGCGCCGGCCACGCTCGCGATCACGCCAGAAGCGCGTGTGGTGCTCGACGGCAAGGTCAGCGGCTACGGTGTCAACAACGCAACCGGCACCGCGCCGAGCAACCTGCCGCTGGCGGGCGCGACGATAGAGGTCTACGCCGTCAATGCCGCCACCGGCGAGCGCGTCGGCGCGGCCGTGCACCGCAAGGCCATCGGCGCTGATGGCCTGTGGGGGCCGTTCAGCGGCGACGCACAAGCGTGCTACGAGTTCGTCATCGCCGGCGCGCCGGGCTACGCGATCACGCACCTCTACCGCTCGCCCTTCCCGCGCTCGTCCGGCATCGTGAACCTGCGCGCCGAGCGCATGGCGGATGCCGACAAGACCGCGCTGGCGGTCGTCACGCTGGCGCGGCCGCGCGGCTACTTCGGCCTGCCGCGCGACCAGATCAGTCTCGACGGCCAGAACCCGCCGCCGGGCGTGCCGCCAGGCACGGCGGGCGTGTCGGCCTCGAAGGTGCGCGTCACCGATGCGGCGGGCCGCGCGGTGGTCGGCGTGTTCAACGCCGAACGCATCGTCGGCCGCGCCTGGCCGACGGCGGGCAACGAGGTCGTGTTCCTCGAACTGACCTACTGACGCACCGCCCCTGGCCATGGCCTGGCGCATCGTCTTCGTCTGCACCGGCAACATCTGCCGCAGCCCCACCGCCGAGGGCGTGCTGCGCCAGATGGCCGCGGCGCAAGGCCTCGCCGACCACGTCGAGGTGGCTTCGGCCGGGCTGGAGGACTGGCACGCCGGCGCACCACCCGATGCCCGCAGCCAGGCGCATGCGCGGCGCCGCGGCTACGACCTCGCCGCGCAACGCGCCCGCCACTTCACACCACGCGACTTCGAGCGCTTCGACTGGGTGATCGCGGTGGACGCCGGCCACCACGACCAGCTGCACCGCCTGTGCCCGCCTCACCAGGCCCACAAGCTGCGCCGCGCCGCCGATTTCAGCGCGCGCGTGCCGGCAGGCGGCGTGCCGGATCCGTACTACGGCGACGCGGGCAAATTCGACGTCGTGCTCGACCTGGTCGAGGCGGTGTGCGAGGGGGTGTTGGCGGAGCTTGCGCAACGCCGCGAATAGCCCGGATCTATGCGGCCAGCGCCGCCGCGCGAGTGTTGCTGGCGCGCGTGCCGATGAGCCTCTGGATCGACGCGGTACCGCGCTCGACGGCGTCGTACTGGGCATATTCCTGCGCCAGGCGCCGGGCATGCTGACGATAGGACGGCTTGGCGAGCACCTCGCGCACCGCGTTGCGCACCTCGACCGTGGCGGCCAGCGTGCTGTAGAACTCGCCGACCTCGCCCAGGCCGCGGCGCCTGCGCGCGTAGGGCACGGAAGGGGGGCCGGCATTGATCCAATCGACGTCCGGGTTGACCCGTTCCAGGATGGCCGGGACCTTGCCCTGGCCGAAGTCGGCGTAGAGCTGCTGCACGGTGGTGATGTTGGCTTGTTCATTCATGATCGATCTCCTCGCGGGCATGGGGGCGGTTTGATGACACAACTCGGCAGCGGCGGCATGTCGCCCACCGCTCCCTCGCATACGGATCAAGCTCCACGCCGGATGCAGCGTTGCGAGCGGCCCGGCCGGTTGCAACGCGAAGTGGGACTTGACATGCAGGTATTTACTTGCCTATTATTCACCACGCTGCGCAATCGCGTCGAGCACCCCGCAAGGAGAGGTCATGGTGGATATCCTGCACAGAGTCGGAATCAAGTCGTCCCTGAGTGAGGTCTACAAGGCGTTGGCCACACGCGATGGCGTGGCCGCCTGGTGGACGCACAACACGTACGGCGACGGCAAGGTCGGTGGAACGCTCAAGTTCAGCTTCAGCACCGACGGCGTCGAGATCGGTGGCTTCGAGATGAAGGTCGTCGAGCTTCATCCCGCCGAGTTGGTGCGCTGGCAAGTGATCGACGGGCCCGTCGAATGGATCGGCACCACGATCAGCTTCGAGCTCAAGCAAGAGGGCGACTACTGCATCGTCCTCTTCAAGCACCAGGGCTGGAAGGAGCCGGTGGAATTCATGCACCACTGCAGCACCAAGTGGGCGATCTTCCTGATGAGCTTGAAGTCGCTGCTGGAAACCGGGAACGGCCTGCCCAACCCGAACGACGTCAAGATCGACAACTGGAACTGAAGCACTGCCATTGGACGTCGACAAGGTTTTCAAAGCGCTGGCCGACCCGACCCGCCGGCGTCTGCTCGACCAGTTGCACCTGGAGAGCGGCCAGACGCTCACGGCCCTGTGCGAGCACATGGACATGACGCGCCAGGCCGTGACGCAGCACCTGCAGTTGCTCGAGGAGGCCAACCTCGTTGCCATCGTCTGGCAAGGCCGGGAAAAGCTGCACTACCTGAATCCGGTGCCGCTGCACGAGATCTACGCGCGCTGGATCGAGAAGTTCGAGCACAACCGCCTCGGCGTGTTGCGCACCCTCAAGAAAAAACTGGAAGGTGATGATGATGGAAAAGCCTGACTACGTGTACGTGACCTACATCGCAACGACGCCGGAGAAGGCCTGGCGGGCACTGGTCGATACCGACCTGATGCGCGAGTGGTGGGTCGATCCGGCGGCGGGCTGCGCCCGTGTGAACATGTCGGACTGGAAGCCCGGTTCCAAATGGGCGCACACGCGCGCCGACGGCTCGGGCACGGTCGACATCGTCGGCAAGGTCGTCGAGACCACGCCGCCGCGCCGCCTGGTGTTCACCTGGGCTCGGCCGGCCGACGCCGAGGATGCGTCCAGGCATTCGCGCGTCGCATTCGACATCGAGCCGTATGGCGACAAGCTCATTCGCTTGACCGTGACGCACGACGAACTCGCGAGCGACCCCGACATGCTGAAGGGCATCTCGGGCGGCTGGCCAAAGGTGCTCTCGAACCTCAAGACCTTCCTGGAAACCGGCCGCGCGTTGCCGCACACGCCTTCGAGTTGAGTCTTCCATCAGAATGGGCAAAGGAGGCACCCATCGCGTGACGACGCCGGCCAGTCGGATGAACACCAGCTTGGCTGAGTGCGCGCGTCGCGCCGAGGTCTGCATCTCGCGTCGGCACGCCGGGCTGGCCATGCTGCTCGCGAGCATCGGCGATCGATCGCTGGCGGCAGAACAGGTCGTGCGGATCGGCGTCCTCGGCGTCTTCCTGTGGGATCCAGCCGATCCGAGCGCCAAGGCGTTCATGAACGAGGTTTCCCGGCGCGGCTACGTGCTGGGCCGCAACCTGACTTTCGTGAGCCGCGCTTGCGGCAATGAACTGCGGCGCCTGGACGGGTTGGCAGGCGAGCTGGTCGCGCTCAAGGTCGACCTGATCTGGTCCACCGGCGGAACCCCCAGCGCCCTGGCCGCCAAGCGGGCGACCACGACGATTCCCATCGTGATGTCGTCGCGCGATCCGGTGGAAGACGGTCTGGTGGAAAGCCTTGCCAAGCCCGGCGGCAACGTGACCGGAAGCGCCGACATCGGGCAGGAACTGACGCTCAAGCGCCTGCAGCTGCTGTTGGAGGCGGTCGGCGACGCCAAGCCGATCGGCTACCTGATTCATCCGAGGATTCTCGAGCGCAAGAGCGAGCGCCGGACCATCGCCGCCATGGAGTCCTCGATGCATGCGCGGGGCGGAAGGCTGGTGGTTGCCGCGGTGCGAGAGGTGTCTCAAGGCGACGACCTCGAGTACGGGTTGGCGTTGCTCCAGCAGCAAGGGGTCGGCGCCGCATTGATCAACAACTACTCGACGATAGGCGCCGATGAGGAGCGCACAGCAGACATCCTCTTGCGCCATCAGCTGCCGGCCATGATGGAGAACCGGCCTTATGCGGTGGGCGGTGTCATGATGACCTACTCCGAACCTGTAGAGGACGACGATCTCAGGAGTGCCTCATTCATCGACCGCATTCTGAAAGGCGCGAAGCCGCGCGATCTGCCCATCGAGCGACCCACCCGGTTCGAGCTGTCGATCAACTTGCGAACCGCGCGCAAACTCGGCATCGTGATCCCCGCCGCGCTGTTGCTGCGAGCGGACGAGGTGATCCGATAGCGGCTCGCCGACTTTTTCGAGGTGGCCAGGGTTTCGCTGGCCGGTGGGTGGAAAATCGGTGGTCGACAGCGCCCATGGCCAACCCGCATGCACACCGAATCGCCACACTCCGTAGACAGCCTGGACCGCCGGCAATGGCTTCGCGGCGCGGTTGCCGCCGCGCTGCTGCCGGCGGTCACACGACCTGCAGCAGCGGCTGCCTCCAAGCCCCTGCAAGTGGGCGGCCTGCCGGTGACCTGCAACCTCACGCTGCCAGTGGCCTGCGTCGCGCGGGCCAGCACCAACAGCGCCGACAAGAGCGGCGGCCCGCTGTTCGAGTACGAGTACAGCAAGTACAACGGCTGGCCCGAGATCAAGGAATCGCTGATGGCCGGGCGCATCCAGGCGGCCTACATGCTGGCGCCGCTGGTGATGGACCTGGCCGACAAGAAGATTCCGGTGAAGATCGTGTCGC
>JBDUAG010000671.1:0-2608 GCA_040004785.1 Burkholderiales bacterium
GGGGCCTGTCGACGGAGCCCGCGACGGAACTCTGGGTGTTGCACGGATCGCACCGGCTGATCAGCCCGAAGGTCAGCGCCTTCGTCGACTTCGTTTGTGACTACTTCAGCACGGAGGGCCCGCGGGACATGTTGACGCTGGGATGATTCGGCGTTCAGAGCCCGGGCCGACGCTGCCATTGCGGATCCAAGTCACCAAGGGGCGTCCCAGCTGAGCCCGATCAGCTTCCGGCCGCTTTGGGCGACCGAGACCGTCTGCGATGCAGCGGGAGCCGAGCTTTCGTCAAGTCCTTGACCTGGGTTGTCGCCGGTTCAGTGGACAGCCTCAAAGCCACCATTCTCGAACTTCAACCTCTGGCCGAAACTGTGAGTACGCTACGGAGCCGGGGAGTTGCCGCTCGCGGTAACGTCAGTGCGACTGCCTGCCCCGCGGACCATCTTCGGCTCGAGTCGACCGATTGAGGCCGACCGCGTGGTGCCGCGGGAGCGTCGAAGGGGTTGTCCGGCGCAAACGACCGAGTCCTCCTGCCTTGCTGTCCGATCCCATCTTCGGGCGCTCAGGCGCTATTGCGGGCACGTACGGACACATCGCGGCAACGTGCGGCAGATAGGGTGCAACGTGCTCCTCCTACCCCTCGTCCAGCATGCGTCACCACTTTGCTTTGTTCGCCACGGGCCGCTCGATTGGCGCCTTACTCACGTTGGCGCTTGGTGCCGGTTGCTCGACATCGCCTCATCCAGCGCCGGCCTCCAGGTCCGATCCCGCCCTCACGCCGCCTTCGACTTGGTGGCGCGTCGACGAAGAGCGCACGAAGACGACGGCGTGTCGCGCCGAGATGGATGCCATAAGTGAGTCTCTTCGTCACTCGCCGACGACGACGCTCATGGCGGTGCACGGTCGCGACGTCATCTTTAGCTTCGGCCCAACGGATCGACCCAGCCGCATTGCTTCGGCGCGCAAGAGCCTCCTCGCGATGCTGTACGGGACGCCGGTGGAACAAGGCACGATCCGCCTCGACGACACCCTCGCCGACGTCGGCATCGACGACATCGGCGGTCTGCTGCCCATCGAGCGACAGGCGCGCGTACGCGATCTGCTGGCCGCGCGATCCGGCGTCTACCACCCTGCCGCCAACGACGGCGACGACAGCGCTGCCGCGCCGCCAAGAGGCTCACAGCAGCCAGGCAGCTATTTCCTGTACAACAACTGGGACTTCAACGCGGCAGGCGACGTCTACGAACAGCGGACGGGCCGCAACATTTACCAAGCCTTCGCCGAGGACATCGCGACACCATTGGGCTTGGAGGATTTTCACGCTGAGCGCCAGCACCGGAACGGCGATGCCACCCGCTCGCAACACCTGGCTTACCCGTTCACCCTGTCGGCGCGCGACATGGCGCGCATTGGCGAACTGATGCTTGCGCACGGCGCGTGGAACGGCAAGCAGCTCGTTCCCGCCGACTGGACCAAGACGATCACGACGCCGGTCACGCGCGCCGTAGAAATGCATCCCGCGCACGTGGCGCGCCGCGGGATCGACTACGGCTATCTTTGGTGGATCCCGGAAGAGCCTGCCGACTCGCCGCTCGCTGGCGCCTACTTTGCCTGGGGGTACTTCGGCCAGTTCATCCTGGTGGTGCCGAAGCGCGACATGGTGATCGTGCACAAGTACGACACGCAGGCCCCCATCGGCGATCCAATCCCGCGGCTCGACGCGCGAGCATTTCTGATGCTCGCTCGCCGCCTCGTCGACGCGACTTGCAGCTGAGCGTCTCACTTGGTCGTGGAACATCGTCCAACTCGATTGACCGAGAACGGCCACTCGCGATCGACCGTTGACCGGCTGCGCGAGTTCGGTTGCATGCAATGCCGACACCGGCGGTGCTCGCCAGTTCCGAAACTTCGAGTACCGCACTAGCATCACCCCTGGTCACCACACGGGAGATGCGGGATGGATCGACGACAGGCCTTGACGCGCAGCGCGGTGCTGATGGCCGCGCCGCTGATGTTCGCCGGGCCGGCGCGTGCGCTGGTCGCGACGCTGGGCGCCACCACGGTGCGTTTTGCGACGCGGGCGCAGGGCCGCGCGCTGCAGGGTGCCGACGACGACTGGGTCGAAGCCACGAGTGAATTCCAGCGCCGCGCGACGCTGCGCGTGAACACGCCGGTGAGCCGCGAGCAACTGCGTGCGTTCTGCGCCGATGCCGTGCTGCCGTGGTCGGCGCCGCTGGAGGCACGCTGGGCCAGGGCGCTCGCGGTGCTCGCGCCTCGCTACACCGAGCTGCGCATCCCGCTGCCGCCGGAGGTGCTGCTCATCCACACCAATGGCCGCGATGCCGCGAACGCGCCGTACACGCGCCAGAACGCCGTCGTTCTGCCGATCGGGGGTGCGCCCGCGGATGGCAGCGGCGACGTGTTCGTGCTCGCGCACGAGCTGTTCCACGTCGCTTCGCGCCACGCACCGGCGCTCGCGAGCCGGCTCTACGCGCTGATCGGCTTCGAGCCGGTCGCCCCACTGCAGTGGCCGGCCGAGTGGCTGCCGTTGCGCATCGCCAACCCCGACGCCACGCACGACCGCCACGCGATGCGCACCACGATTGGTGGCCGC
>JBDUAG010000672.1:0-2606 GCA_040004785.1 Burkholderiales bacterium
CGAGCACGAGCTTCATGCGCTCGAACGCGAAGCGCATCGCCTCGACCACGCCCGGGTCGGTTGCGGTCAGCACGTCACTGACGAGATTCTGGATCACCGCCCATGGGTGCTGGCCGATCGCCTGCGTCTGCTGCCCGTCGCAGATCGTGCGCGGCACATCGATGCCGACGATACGGCCGGCACGCAGCGACTGCTGCATGTCGTTGCCGCGTTCGGGCTCGGCGCCGAGCACGCGGATGTCGGGCAGCAGATGCTTCGCCGCGACCGCGCAGCCCGACAGAAAACCGCCGCCGCCGGCGCACACGATCAGCGCGTCGAGCGGACCGGCGTCCTCGATCAGTTCGAGCGCCGCGGTGCCCTGGCCGGCCATCACCGGCAGGTGGTCGAAGGGCGGGATCAGCGCGGCACCGCGCTCGTTGACCAGCGCGGTGGCGATCGCCGCGCGGTCCTCCTTGTAGCGGTCGTAGATGACGACCTCGGCGCCATAGCCGCGCGTGGCCGCGAGCTTCAGCGCGGGCGCGTCATGCGGCATCACGATGGTGGCCCGGCAACCGTGCAGCTGCGCCGCCAGCGCAACCGCCTGCGCATGGTTGCCCGACGAGAACGCGACGACGCCGCGGGCGCGCTGCGCATCGCTCAGCACGTTCACCGCGTTGTAGCCGCCGCGGAACTTGAAGGCACCCATTCGCTGCAGGTTCTCGGCCTTCATGAAGACCTGCGCGCCGAGGAGTGCGTCGAGCGTGCGCGAGGTCAGCACCGGCGTGCGGTGGGCGTGGCCTTGGAGCCGCACCGCGGCGGCCTGGATGTCGGTGAATTGCAGCATGAGTCGACGAAGAATAGAAAAGAGGATTCAGGCCGACGCGCGCAAGGCGCGGCCGGGTCGAATGATGCGCCACATCGCCATCAGAAAGCCCGCGACGGGCCGGCGCGCTTCACAGATCAGGGTGCAGTCGCTCGCTGCCTGCAAGCCGACCCAGCCGCCGCTTTCGAACACGTGTTCGGCACCGTCGTGCAGGACCAGCTCGAGACCGACCAGGCGTTCGCCCAGCCAGCGCGGCGGCTCGATCAGGCGAACGTCGCCCCGTGCCGCAAACCAGCGGCTGCCCGGCGGGGCGCGCAGCACGCGATGCTCACCCGCGGTCATCAGGAAGGTTCTCGTGGAGCCGGAGTGGTGCAACATGATGAAGCCATGGGTGAAAGCGATGGCATGAGAATAGGCAGTTCGCCCGCGCCGCGAAAGGCACAGGCGGTGCGCCCGGGCACCGCATCAACGCCGAGACACGCACGCTGTACCGATGCGCCGAGCGCCCATCTGTGCCGGTGGCCGTGCGCGGCGTCATTCATGATCCACCCACCGCTGAATGGACACACCACCGCTCTACCAACGCCTGGCCCGCCACTACCGCGGCGCGATCCGCGCCGGCTCGCTGGCGCCGGGCGCCGCCATGCCCTCCGTGCGTGCGCTGACGCGCTTGCATCAGGTCAGCGTGTCGACGGCGCTGCAGGCCTGCCGCAGCCTCGAAGACGAAGGCCTGCTCGAAGCGCGCCCGCGCTCCGGCTACTTCGTGCTGCAGCCGCGCCGCGCGCGCATCCCGCCGGTGGCCGAGCCCGACCTGCGGCGCGCGCTCGACCCGGCACAGTACGTCGGCGTGCACGACCGCGTGTCGCACTTCGTCGCGATGAGCGAGGCGCACCCGGCGCCGGCCGATTTCGCCTCGACCTACGCCGCGCCCGAGGCCTATCCGGCGGCCGACCTGCGCAATGCGGCGATGCGTGCGCTGCGTCAGGACCCGCTGCTGCTCGTCAACCCGGTGTTCTCGCAGGGCGCGCCGACGCTGCGCGCCGTGATCGCGCGCCGCGCGCTCGACGCCGGCATGCGCCTGGGCCCCGACGAGATCATCGTCACGCACGGCTGCACCGAGGCACTGAACGTCGCGCTGCGCGCGGTCGCGCAACCGGGCGACACGATCGCGGTCGAATCGCCGAGCTACTACGGCCTGCTGCAGGTGCTGGAAAGCCTCGGCCTGCGCGCGCTCGAGATTCCGGCCAGCCCGAAGACCGGCCTGTCGGTCGACGCGCTCGAATTCGCCCTGCAGACGCACGCGATCAAGGCCGTCGTCGCGGTGCCCGACTACCAGAACCCGCTGAGCAGCGTCATGCCGGACGCCGACAAGGCGCGCCTCGTCGCGCTGTGCGAGCAGCACGCGGTGCCGTTGATCGAGGACGACACCTACAGCGCGCTCGGTCGCGACGACGCGCCGCTGCGCGCGCTCAAGTCATGGGACGGCAGCGGCAACGTCATTCACTGCGCGTCGTTGCGCAAGACGATCGCCCCGGGGCTGCGCCTGGGCTGGGTCAGCGGCGGGCGCTGGCAGGCGCGCATCCGCATGCTGCGCTATGCGCAGAGCCGCGCCAACGAGGCGCTGCCGCAGCTGACGATGGCCGAGTTCATGGCCAGCAGTGGCTTCGAACGCCACCTCGCACGGTTGCGCCGCGTGCTCCGGCGCCAGCGCGAACAGGTGGCCGACGCCATCGCCACCCATTGGCCGGCCGGCACCAAGCTCAGCGTGCCCGAGGGCAGCATGATGCTGTGGGTCGAGCTGCCG
>JBDUAG010000125.1:0-8718 GCA_040004785.1 Burkholderiales bacterium
ATGACGACGCGCGGCGACCAGATCCTCGATCGATCGCTCTCCAAGGTCGGCGGCAAGGGCCTGTTCGTCAAGGAGCTCGAGACGGCGCTCGAAGAAGGCCGCGCCCACCTCGCAGTGCATTCGCTGAAGGATGTGCCGATGGACCTGCCCGAGGGCTTCGAGCTGGCGGCGGTGCTGGAGCGCGAAGACGCGCGCGATGCGTTCGTGTCGCCGCGGTTCGCGTCACTGGCCAGGCTGCCGCAGGGCGCGACGGTCGGCACCTCCAGCCTGCGCCGCGTCGCGCAACTGCTCAGCGCCCGCCCGGACCTCGACGTGCAGCCTTTGCGCGGCAACCTCGACACGCGTCTGCGCAAGCTCGATGAAGGCGGCTACGACGCGATCGTGCTGGCCGCCGCCGGCCTCAAGCGGCTCGGTCTCGCGGCACGCATCGCCAGCCTGTTCGAACCCGAAACGATGCTGCCCTGCGCCGGCCAGGGCGCGCTGGGCATCGAGGTGCGCAGCGACGCGCACGAGCTGCGCGCGCAACTTGCGCAGCTCGTGCACCGGCCGAGCTGGCTCGCGGTCGAGGCGGAGCGGGCCGTGTCGCGCGCGCTCGGCGGCAGCTGCAGCATGCCGCTGGCCGCCCACGCGACCTTCAGCGGCGAGAGCCTGACCTTGCGCGTCGTGCTCGGCCACGCGCTGTCGCCGGCTTCGGCCTTGTTGCGCGCCACGCAGCGGGCAGTCGTGCAGAACGAGGCCCAGGCGCGCGCGCTCGGCGAGGCCGCAGCGCAATCGCTGCGCGACAACGGCGCTGCGGCCTATCTGGTGCCGGCGGCCTAGGGCCGGTCGACGTCGTGCGCGTCATCGTCACCCGGCCCGCGTCGCAGGCCGCCGACTGGGTCATCGATCTGCGTGCGCGGGGCCTCGATGCGGTGGCGCTGCCGCTGATCGGCATCGAGGCGGTGGCCGATGCCCATGAGCTGATCGAGGCGTGGCACGCGCTGGCGCAGCAGCGGCTGGTGACTTTCGTCAGCCCGAATGCCGCGCATCACTTCTTCGCCCAGCGCCCGGCGGACGCCACTTGGCCGACCGGCGTGCTGGCCGGTTCGCCCGGGCCGGGGACGACGCGAGCATTGCTCGGGCTGGGCGTGCCGGCGTCGCTGATCGTTGAGCCGGCGGCCGACGCGGCGCAGTTCGACTCCGAATCGTTGTGGGCGCAGCTGCAGCAACACGCATGGCGCGATGCGGGCGTGCTCGTGGTGCGTGGCGATGGCGGGCGCGACTGGCTCGCCGAGCGGCTGCGCCAGGCCGGCGCGCAGGTTGCGCACCTCGCGGCATACCGACGCACGACGCCGCGCTTCAGCGATGCCGAGCGGGCGCTGTTGACGTTCGCGATCGCGGCGCCGCCGTCTCACCTGTGGCTGCTCAGCAGCTCGGAGGCAATCGACAACCTCGCGCTGATCGCGCCGGCCGGCAGCGAGTGGGGCCAGGCGCGCGCGATCGCGACGCACCCGCGCATCGCGGTGCGGGCGCGGCAATTGGGGTTCGCGAGCGTGACCGAGGCGCGACCGTCGTTCGACGCCGTGGTCGCCTGCATACAATCGATTCGACCGTGACCGACGACCTCCTGCCCCCTATTCCCGCGCCCGCCACTTCCGCCGCTGCGGCGCCTGCACCCACCGCAGAGCCGGCCGCCCCAGTGCAGCCTGCTGCGGCCGGCAGCCGCATCCTGTGGCTCATCGTGTTCGCGCTGGCTTTCGTCAGCGTCGCCAGCCTCGTGCTCGCGTGGAAGGCCGACCAGCGTGGCGCCAGTCTCGAGCAGGAGCTGGTGCGGCGCCAGCAGGAGAGCGCTGCCAAGGTCGCCGAGGCGCGCCTGCTCGCGAAGCAGGCCCAGGAAGTGACGGGCGAGTCCGCCGCGAAGGTCGCGCTGCTCGAAGCGCGCGTCGCGGAAGTCGCGGTGCAACGCACCCAGCTCGAAGACCTGATCCAGTCGCTCTCGCGCTCGCGCGACGAAAACGTGCTGACCGACATCGAGGCGGCGATTCGGGTCGCGCTGCAGCAGAACGCGATCACCGGCAGTGCCGAGCCGCTGGTGGCCACGCTCAAGCAGAGCGACGAGCGCTTGGCGCGCTACAAGCAGCCGCGCCTCGAAGGCGTGCGCCGCGCCATCTCGCGCGACCTCGACCGCGTCAAGGCCACCGGCGTGGCCGACATTTCGTCGCTCAGCATCAAGCTCGACGAAGCCATTCGCATGGTCGACGACCTGCCGCTGATGGCCGTCGCCGAGACACGCAAAGACGCCGCCAGCCGCGACGCGCAAGTGGCGCCTGCGCCGCCCGTGCGCCCCGCCAGCGCCGCCGCGGCGGCGAGCGGCGCGGCGATCTGGACCGGCAAGGTCGGTGAGGCGTGGCACGCTGTGACCGAGCGCATCTGGAGCGAAGCGAAATCGCTGGTCCGCGTGACGCGCATCGACCACCCGGATGCGATGTTGCTCGCGCCCGAGCAATCGTTCTTCGTGCGCGAGAACCTCAAGCTGCGGCTGCTGAACGCGCGCCTTGCGCTGCTGAGCCGGCAGTTCGATACCGCGCAAGCCGATCTGCAAGTCGCGCAGGCGTCGCTCGAGCGCTACTTCGACCGCAGTTCGAAACGCACCGGCCTCGCGAGTGAACTGATCCGGCAGGTCGTCGGCCAGGCGCGCCAGGTCACGGTGCCGCGGCCTGATGACACCTTGGCCGCGTTGACGGCCGCCTCGGCGGGTCGTTGACCGTGCGCAACACCATCTGGTTCGTGCTGCTGTTCGGCGTGGCCGTGCTGGCCGCGAGCACACTCGGCACGAACGACGGGTTGGCCACGTTCTACTGGCGCACGTGGCGTATCGATGTTTCGTTGAACCTCTTCCTGTTGGTGCTGCTGGGCACCTGCTTCCTGATCGTCACCGCGATCCAGGCGCTGAGCGCGCTGATCGGCCTGCCGCAGCGGGCGCACGAGTGGCGCGTCGCGCGACGCGATCGCACCGCGCAGGCGGCGCTGCGCGACGCGCTCGCGCAATACTTCGGTGGCCGCTACAGCCGCGCGCAGAAGTCGGCCCAGCGCGCGCTCGTGATCCAGACCGACACCCCCGAGCTCGCGCAAGACAACGAGTTCACCGTGCTCAGCCACCTGCTCGCCGCCGGCAGTGCGCACCGCATGCAGGACCGTGCTGGCCGCGACGACCAGCTCAAGCGCGCGCTCGAGCTGGCCAGCCGCAGCGCCGCGGCGCGCCCGGCGGAAGAGGGCGCACGCCTGCTCGCCGCCGAGTGGGCACTCGACGACCGCGATGCGCCGCGCGCGCTGGAGCTGCTCGGCGCGCTGCCGCAGGGCGTGTCGCGCCGCACCCACGCGCTCCGCCTGAAGCTGCAAGCCACGCGCCTCGGCCGTCAACCCCAGGAGGCGTTGAAGACCGCGCGCCTGCTCGCCAAGCACCAGGGGTTTTCGAAGATCGCGGCCCAAGGGCTGCTGCGCTCGCTCGCGTTCGAGTCGCTCGACACGGCGCACGACATGGACCAATTGCGGCGCGTCTGGGCCCAGTTCGATCCGATCGACCGGCGCGACGCGTTCGTGTCTGCGCGCGCCGCCGACCGCGCGTCGGCGCTCAAGGGTTTCGAGGATGCACGCGGCTGGCTGCGCCCGTTCTGGGATCAACCGGCCGACATCGGTGCGGACGAACGCGCGGCGGTCTCTCTCGCACTCGTCGGCGCGCTGCCCGGCATCGGCCCCGAATGGTTGCCGCGCCTGGAGGCGGCCTCGACGGCGTATGCGCGCGAGGGCGCAGTCGCGCTCGCGGTGGGTTGCGCGCTGGCCGAACGTCAGCTGTGGGGCAAGGCACGCCGGCTGCTCGAACAGGCCGCGGCCGATCCGGCACTCGCTGTTGTCGCCCGACGCAAGGCCTTGCTGTCGCTCGCGACGCTGGCGCAGCAGGAAGGCGACGCAGCCCGTGCCGCGGGCTCCTTCGAGGCGGCTGCGCGGCTGGGCTGAAGCGACTGCAAACACTGCTATACTGCGAGGCTGCGCGGCTGTAGCTCAGCTGGATAGAGTACTTGGCTACGAACCAAGGGGTCGTGGGTTCGATTCCTGCCAGCCGCACCATAAATGACAAGCCTTAGCAGGTTAGCGCCTGCTAAGGCTTTTGTCTTTCTGAGGCTCCATGGGTCCACTGATGAGGCAAATCGACTGCAGTGGAATCATGGTCTTCATGAAGAAGCATGCGAAGACCAACGCAGCTGCGACTCAGGCCAAGATCTCCATGGTCATCACGACACTCCGATCGTGGATCAGATGCCGAACATTGCGCAAGAAGCATGCTTCCACTATCGACGGCAAGTCAGCACGTCAGGGAGCCATTCGACCCTGGTGGCCCACTGCCCGCTGTCGACGGAAGCTGACAGTCGACGAGGTCCAGATCATCTTGAAACGCGTTTGACGCTCTCGCGGAGCCCGCGTCTTTCGCGCGCGTAGGCAGGAGTCGCAGAACAACGCGACGAATTTTGAAGGAATTTCGTCGCGCGCCTCAGCACGAGGCGGTTAGATGATCGGGCCGGGACGTGCGCCGCGCCGTTTCTGCACATCGTCCGCGCTCGCCGGTGGCTCGCGGCCCGTGTCCTTGGCCATCGAGGCCTGCGACCCGGACGATTCTTCGCGTGCGCCGCGTGTTTGCTTTGGCAACACCATTCCCCCGACGCAGGCGTCGGCAAGTCGGCTGTTGCGACCTTGCTCGCTCAGTACGGCGTCCGACAAGGGCACTTCGTTCTGGCGATCGACTTCGAGCGCCCGGGCAACTTCAGCGATGCGATCACGCGGCCGAAGCGCGCGTCGTTCCCACATGCCACCCGCGATCTGCTGATGACCACGGCGCGTAGCAGATGCCGCGACCGCTTCGTGCTGGTGTCCACTGCCGAGCCATGCTGGGGCTGGAAAGTCAGCCGACCTTGCACACGCCGTTCGGGTTCCCGAGCACTGCGCGTGAACTGCTTGGACCAGGGCCCCTGCGCGAACCCGTCATCGGGGCATGCAACGCGGCGCGCAGGCCGACATGTCGATGGCGCCGCTCTGGAAATCACCGCGTTTCGACGCCGTGAACTGCCATGCCCTCCCAGCGACGATCGTTTCGATCTGGCCGCGGGTCAGGCCGATGTCCCTGAGCTGATCGTCACCGACCTGCGACAGGGCTTGCACGTCGCGCCGATTGCGCTGCGCCTCGGCGCGGCGCTGCAGCAGGTGTCGCCAGGCTGCCGTGAGCCGCGCCCAGATCTTGGACGTGGTCGAGAGGCCATCGGATTGCGGGGTGCGCTTGTGCGAGCCGTATGGGGTGGTGGACATGTGGATCTCCTGGAACTCGGATTGACGAAGGGCGTTGGGGCGTCAGTGGTGCGACACTCAGCCGGGCCGGTAGACGAGGCCTGACAGTCGCCATGCCAGCTGGCGACGCACCGCCGGCAGCCGCGACACCGTCGACAGCAGCAGGTTGCGCAAGCGGCGCAGGCCGGGGCGGATGGAAGCCATGCGCGTCAGTCGGTCGGTGAACGCAACGATTTGCGCGGCCACCGGACGACGCTGCGCGCTGTACGCATCGAGCGCATCGGTGCGACCCGCGAGCGCGGCGATGAGCGCGTCGGCCAGCGTCGTTGCATCCAGGATGCCGGCGTTCATGCCCTGCCCTCCGGCGGGGCTGTGCACGTGCGCCGCGTCACCGGCGAGCAGCACGCGACCGGCTCGATAGGTGTCGGCGATGCGATGGTGAACACGGAAGCGAGAGCCCCACAACACCTCGTGGACGACCGCCGCTTCACGCTCGGGCCCGCGTGTGTCCAGCAACGCCTGCACGAATGCCGCGTCGGGCTCGTCGGGCGCCTCGGCGACGGTCGCCACGATGCGGTGCACGCCTTCGGCAAGCGGCGCGACGACCACCATTCCGGCCGCCGAGAAATACAGGATCACCTCGTCGCTCGGCACGGCGCCGCTGAGGCGGACATCGGCCAGCACGAACGTTTCGCCGTAGCTTCCGCCGGTGAACGGGATGCCGGCCTGTTCACGCACGGCACTGTGCATGCCGTCAGCGCCGACGACGAAGCGTGCCGCCACGCGACTGCCGTCGTCGAGCACCGCGGTTGCCGTTTGGCGGTCCTGCGTCAACCCGACCAGTGTGCGCGGGCGCCGCACCTGCCCGCCCAGCGCGACGAAGCGTTCCAGCAGGACGCTTTCGGTGACCGCCTGCGACAGCATCAGGGTGTAAGGATATGCAGTCGGCAGGTCCTCGAAGCCGATCGGCACCAACACCCGATCGCGATCGCGGATCGTGAAGCGTTGGGCCCGGATGCCGCGAGAGACGAGCGTCCGCGTCACGCCCAGGGGCTCGAGCACTTCGAGTGTGCGGGCATGAACGACCGCGGCTCGCGAGGTGTTGGCGCCCTCGGCCTGCTTGTCGATGACGAGGGTGCGCACGCCGTGTATGGCGAGTGCAGTCGCGAGCGTGAGCCCGGTGGGGCCGGCACCGACGATCAGCACGTCGGTGTCGATGCCATGAGCTTGGGATGTGGCCAGGGTGTTCGGTGACATGGTGGATCCTCCTGTGGGGTTGAAGAGCGAGTCGGTTGGTGACACAACCCGAAGGCTAGGGATGCCAGCTGGCGAAGTCGTCCCGGCGCGGTCTCGAAACGGTGCCGATTGCGCGGGTGGCGCGTCGGCGCGAGCCTGTGGCCCGTCGCATCGCGTCGAATTCGCTACAGTCGCCTCAAACCGATTTCTTCGACATGCGATGAGCGAGACCCTGCCCCTGTTGATGCGATTCGGCGGGTTCGAACTCGACGAAGCCAACGCCCGGCTGACGCACCGGGGAACGGCCATGGAATTGCCGCCTCGGGCGTTCGCGGTGTTGTGCGAGCTGGCGCGGCGGCCCGGTCAGCTGATGACCAAGGACGCACTGCTCGACGCGGTCTGGGGACACCGCCATGTCAGCGAATCGGTTTTGAAGTCGGCGATCAGCCAGCTGCGGGCGGTGCTCGCCGACGATGCCAAGGAACCGCGATTCATCGAGACTGCGGCGCGGCGCGGTTACCGCTTTATCGTCACCGCCGAGTCCGCGCGCGGCCCCGAGGCCAGTGCTGAAAGAGTCGCCGCGCGGGCACCCGTGCCCGCGGTAGCGGCGACTCCCCGCCTGTCCGGCCGAAGCGCTGCCCTTTCGCGGCTGCACGCGGCTTGGGGCCGCGCTTGTGCCGGGCAGCGGCAGGTGTGCTGGCTGGCCGGAGAGGCCGGCATCGGCAAGACGACGCTGGTCGACCACTTCGCCGCCGCGCTCGGCCCCGCGACGCTCGCACAAGGGCAATGCGTCGAACAGCATGGCCCGGGCGAGCCCTACCTGCCGGTTCTCGAGGCGCTGGCCGCGCTGTGCCGCGACGACCCCGCCATGGCGACGCTGCTGCGCAGCGTCGCGCCCACCTGGCTGCTGCAGCTGCCCTGGCTGTGCAGCGAGGCCGAGCGCGAAGGGCTGCGGCGAGAACTCGCCGGCACGAGCCAGGACCGCATGCTGCGCGAGTTCGGCGAACTGCTCGACCGTGCCACGCAGGACAAGCCGCTGTTGCTGGTCACCGAAGACCTGCACTGGAGCGATCACGCCACCGTCGACCTGATCAACCACGTGGCGCGTCGGCGCGGCACGGCACGCTGGATGTGGCTGGCCACGTTCCGCGTCGCCGAGGTCATCGCCGAGGACCATCCGGTGAATGCCTTGCGGCACGAATTGCGGCTGCATCGACTGGGCGAAGAGATCCTCGTCGATCCCTTCTCGGAACAGGACCTGGCCGACTACGTCACACGGCGGCTGGACGGCGCCGCGTGGCCCGATGCGTTCGTGCAGGCGCTGCACCGCCACACCGATGGCTTGCCGCTGTTCGTGGCCAACGTCGTCGACGATCTGCTGGCGCAGGGCAGCCTGCATGCCACCGTGCCGGTGCGCGACGCGCAGCTGACCTTCGACGCCCTGTCGGTACCCGAGAGCCTGGCCGGCGTGATGGAAAAACAGATCCTGCACTTGGCCGCAGAGCACGTGACCTTGCTCGAAGCCGCGAGCGCCTGCGGCGTCGAGTTCAGAGCCACCGTCGTTGCCGAGGTACTCGGGCGGGACATCGGCTGGGTGGCGCAGCAATGCGAGATGCTGGCGCGGCGGCAGCAATGGTTAACGCCGGTGCAGGTAGAGCGCGACGCTGACGGCAATCTGCAAGCGCGCTATGCCTTTCGTCACGTCCTGATCAAGCACGTGTTTCACGATCGCATGGGCGCCTTGGCGCGCGCGCGGGTGCATCGCCATGTCGCGCTGTCGCTGGTACACGCTGCCGCGTCGGGCGCTGCGGTCTCGGCATCGGAACTGATGGCGCAGTTCGAACTGGGGCAGGATCCCGACGCGGCCTTGCCTCACTGTGCAGCGGCCGCCGCCGGTGCGTTGCGGCAGTTCGCGCCGACCGATGCACTGCGCCTGGCCGACCGCGGCCTGACGTTGGCCAGACGTTGCCGGCCTGGTCCCTCGGTGCAGCAGCTGCTGGCCACGCTGCACACGCTGCGCGGCGCTTCGGCCGCGCTGGTACTGGGCGTCAGCGCGGACGAGACCCTGCAGTCGTTCGAACTGGCGCAAGCCGCTCTCGACGACTGGCCACAGCATCCGTTGCGCAGCATGGCGTTGCATGGATTGGGGTTGGCACTCTTCCTGCGCGG
>JBDUAG010000673.1:0-2603 GCA_040004785.1 Burkholderiales bacterium
AGCCGTGCATCACCAGGTGCGTGTTCGGGATGCGCTGGTGGATCTCCTTGATGCGTCCGATCGCGAGGATGTCGCCGGTGGGCTTGCGGGTGAACTTGTACGCGCCGTGGCTGGTGCCGATCGCGATCGCGAGCGCGTCGAGCTGCGTGCGCTTGACGAAGTCGGCGGCCTCTTCCGGATCGGTCAGCAACTGGTCCATCGTCATCGTGGCTTCGGTGCCGTGGCCGTCTTCCTTGTCGCCTTTCATCGTTTCGAGCGAGCCCAGGCAGCCGAGCTCGCCTTCGACCGTCACGCCCAGCTTGTGCGCCATGTCGACGACCTTTCGCGTCACGTCGACGTTGTAGTCGAAGCTCGCGATCGTCTTGCCGTCGGCCTGCAGCGAGCCGTCCATCATCACCGAGCTGAAGCCGAGGTTGATCGCGCCCTGGCAGACGTCCGGGCTCTGGCCGTGGTCCTGGTGCATTACCAGCGGGATGTGCGGCCAGCTCTCGACGGCCGCCTGGATCAGGTGCTTGATGAAGGGCTCACCCGCGTACTTGCGCGCTCCGGCGCTCGCCTGCAGGATCACCGGCGCGCCGACCTCGTCGGCCGCCGTCATCACGGCCTGGACCTGCTCCAGGTTGTTGACGTTGAACGCCGGGATGCCGTAGCCGTTTTCGGCGGCATGGTCGAGCAGTTGGCGCATGGAGACGAGCGGCATGATGATCCCCTGAGAGTGATGATTGAAACCGTGCTGTAACTTGGGCCGATTCTAGCGAGCCGGCCTCAGCCGACGCGCTCGGCGCGGTAACCCTGCGCACGCATCGCCGTGAGTATCGTCTCGATGTGCGCGACGCCCCGCGTCTGCACCACGACCTCGATCTGCGCCCGCTCGACCGAGAGCGAGCTGAACGCACGCTGGTGCTGCACCTCGTCGATGTTCGCACCGAGCTTGCCAAGCAACGTGGCGACGTCGGCGAGCGCGCCCGGCACGTCGCGCACGTCGAGTCGAAGCCGCGCCAGCCGCCCCGACTTGACCATGCCGCGCTCGATGATCTCGGCCAGCACCAGCGGCTCGATGTTGCCGCCGCACAGGATCAGCCCGACCTTGCGGCCCTTGAATCGCTCGCCGTGCTTCAGCAACGCAGCCAAGCCGACGCCGCCCGCGCCCTCGACCACCGTCTTCTCGATCTCGAGCAGCATCAGGATCGCCTGCTCGATGTCGTCCTCGCTGACCAGCAGCACCTCGCTGACGCGCTCGCGAATCAGCGGCAGGGTCAGCGCGCCGGGCGACTTGACCGCGATGCCGTCGGCGATCGTCGCCTGCGCGCTCTCGTGCTGCTCGCCGTGCATCGCGTTGAATGCCGCCGGGAAGCGCTCGGTTTGCACGCCGATGACCTCGATGTCGGGACGCAGCGCGCGCGCCGCCGTCGCCACGCCCGAAATCAATCCGCCGCCGCCGATCGCGACCACCAGCGTGTCGATCTCGGGGCGCTGCGTCAGCATCTCCAGCCCGATCGTGCCCTGCCCGGCCATCACCGCGAGGTCGTCGTAGGGATGCACAAGCGTCAGGCCACGCTCCTTCGCGAGTTGCAGGCCGTGCGCGCGAGCGTCGTCGAAGGTGTCGCCTTCCAGCACCACGTTCGCGCCGAAACCACGCGTGCGCTCGACCTTCACCGCTGGCGCGAAGCGCGGCATCACGATCGTCGCGGGGATGCCCATGCGCTGCGCGTGATACGCGACGCCCTGCGCGTGGTTGCCGGCCGAGACCGCGAGCACGCCGCTCGCGCGCTCGGCGTCGCTCAGTTGCGCCATCTTGTTCAGCGCGCCACGCTCCTTGAACGACGCCGTGAACTGCAGGTTCTCGAACTTGAGAAAGACCTCGCAGCCCGTCAGCGCCGAGAGCGTGCGCGAGGGCATGCACGGCGTGTCGATGATCTCGCCGCGCAGCCGTTCGGCAGCCGCCTGGATGTCGGCGAGGGTCAGGGTCGGGACTGGAAGGTTCATGCCGCATTGTGGCGCGGCCAATCCGCACTCGGGCGCAGGGTCGCATCCGGGGCGCGACACGCGCAGCGCGGGCTTCTGTAGCCTCGCCCCCTTTTTCGCATCTCGTTCGAAGGAGCCCTCGATGAACTTCCGCCACACCGTGTCTCTCACCGGCCTGCTGCTCGCCGCGCCCGGCCTCGCTTTCGCGCAGGCTCAGGCCACGATCAAGCCGGACGGCGAGTTTCGATATGCACTCGGCGCGGGCGCGAGTTACGCGTCCGGCAACACCAGCGCGGCCAGCGTCAACCTCAGCGGTGACGGCGTGAAGGCGACCGCCGACAGCAAATGGCAGTTCGGCGGCAAGGCCAACTGGGGCCGCACCGACGGGGTCACGACGGTCGAGAACCTCGCCCTCGGCACCCAGTACGACAAGAACTTCACACCCGACTGGTTCGGCTTCGGCAAGGCCGATTACCTGCGCGACAGGCCGGCCAACGTGTCGACGCGTGCCTCGTTGTTCGGCGGCGCCGGACGGCATGTGGTGAAGACCGACTCGCTCACGTTCGACATCTCGGCCGGCCTCGGCTACACCGAGGACCGCTACTTCGACGCGGCCGACGTCAACGGTGAGTTCCGCA
>JBDUAG010000674.1:0-2598 GCA_040004785.1 Burkholderiales bacterium
AGTCCTGCACCAGGATCTCGTTGTCGATGTTCTCGTCGCCGAACTCGTTCTCGATCACGGCGATTTTCTGGCCGTGGGCCTCGGTCAGCACGCGCTTCAGGAGGGTGGTCTTGCCCGAGCCGAGGAAGCCGGTCAGGATGGTGGCGGGGATCAGAGCCATGGGGTTGCCTTGCAGTGCTGCACGTTGTGGGGGCGATCTGGCGATATGGGGGCCGCCGGTCTCCCTTCAAGGTAGCAGATGTGTCAAGACCCCATGCCGAGCACGCGCTGGACGACCGCGGCGAACCAGCGGATGCCCAGCGGCAGCGCCGCATCGTTGAAATCGTAGGCCGGGTGGTGCAGCGGTTGGCCGGCGCCCTGGCCCAGCCAGAGATAGGCGCCGGGGCGCGCGCGCAGCATGAAGGCAAAGTCTTCGGAGGTGAAGGCCGGCCGGGCGGCGACGCTGGTGGTCAACCCGGCATCGGCCGCGGCGGCCAGCGCGAGTTCGGCCTCGGGCGCGCTGTTGACGGTCGCCGGGTAGTAGCGCGTGTAGCGCACCTCGACCTCGGTGCCGCTGGCGAGCGCGACGCCTGCGACGGTCGCGCGCAGCGCGGCCTCGATGCGGTCCTGCGAGGCGGCGTCGAAGCTGCGCACCGTGCCGGTGATCTGCACCTCGGCCGGCAGCACGTTGTGCGAATGTCCGCCTTCGATGCGCGTGACCGACAGCACCGCCGATTCGCCCGGGTCGATACGGCGCGCGACAATGGTGTTGAGCTGCGTCACGAGCGTGCTCGCGGCGAGGATCGCGTCGGGCGTGTGCTGTGGCTGGGCGGCGTGGCCGCCACGACCGCGCAGCGTGATGTCGAAGCGGTCGGCCGCCGCCATGATCGGGCCCGGCCGGGTCTGCGCCTGGCCCAGCGGCAGATCGGGCCAGTTGTGCAGCGCGTAGACCGCGTCGCACGGGAAGCGCTCGAACAGCCCGTCCTCAACCATCACGCGCGCGCCGCCGCGGCCCTCTTCGGCGGGCTGGAAGATGAACACGACGGTGCCGTCGAACTCACGCGTGCGCGCCAGGTGGCGCGCCGCGCCGAGCAGCATGCTGGTGTGGCCGTCGTGGCCGCAGCCGTGGTGCACTCCGGCGACCGTGCTGGCGTGGGCAACGCCGCTGTGCTCGGTGAGCGGAAGCGCGTCCATGTCGGCGCGCAGGCCGACGCTGCGGGGGCTGTTGCCGACCTTCAACACGCCGACGACGCCGGTGCCGCCGATGGCCTCGTGCACGTCCAGCCCGAGCTCGCGCAGCGCGCCGGCCACGATGGCGGCGGTGCGGTGCTCGGCGAACGCCAGTTCCGGGTGCGCGTGCAGGTCGTGCCGCAGCGCGGTCAGCGCCGGCACCAGGTCGTCGATGGCGATCGGGCTCATCTCAACGGTTCGCGTCGACCGCGTCCGCGAGTTGCGCCAGCGTGTGGAAGTGGTAGTCGGGCGCGGTGATCTGCTCGACCTCCAGCGTGCCGCCGAAGCCCGGCTGGCCGTGGCGCCGCTCGATCCAGCAGGTCGCGAGGCCCAGCCGCTTCGCGACGCCGATGTCGTGGTATTGGCTCTGCGCGACGTGCAGGTTGTCGTCGCGGGTGAAGCCGCGCGTGCTCAGGCGGCTGTGCGCGAAGGCGAAGAACTGCGGGTCGGGCTTCTCGCACAGCGCGTCGTCGCAGGTCACGCTGTCGTCGAAGGGCATGTCGAGGGTCTTCTCGAAGTGAGTCAGGGCCCAGCGCTGCGCGTTCGTCGTCGCGACCAGCTTGAAGCGCTCGCGCAGCCGCTTCAGCGCGGCGACCGAATCGGGGAAGGCCGGCCAGGTCGCCACCGAGTCGCGAAAGCCTTCGGCCAGCGCCACCGAATCCGGCAGGCCGAGCGCGGGCGCGATCGCGTGCCAGCAGCGCACCAGGTCGTTCGGGTACCAATCGACGTCCGGGCTCTTGCGCTCCCGGCGGTAGGCGGCGAGGAAGGCGTCGTCCGACACCGGCGTGCCGGGCACCGCGGCGTGCAGGTAGTCGAGCATGCCGCGCTCGAAATCGATCAGCGTGCCGACGACGTCGAAGGTCAGGACTTTGAAGCGTTGCAAAGACATGGTGGTGGGTTCAGTCAGGAGAGTGAGGAGGAGAGTCCGGCCTGCTGGCATGCCTGGTATTGCCCCGGCGTCATGCCGCACAGGCGCTTGAAGCGGCGCGACAGGTGGCTCTGGTCGCAGAAGCCGGATTCGCTCGCCGCGCTCGCGACCGACGCACCCTGGCGCAGCAGGTCCTGCGCGCGGCGCACGCGCTGCAGGCTCACGTAATGGTGCGGTGCCACGCCCATGCGCTCGCGGAACACGGTGGCGAAGCGCCACACGCTCAGGCCCGTGATGGCGGCCAGGTGGTCAAGCGGCAGCGGCTCGGCGAGGTGGGCCGCGATGTGGTCGAGCACCGGCGCGAGCGAGCGCGTGCGGCGGGTTGCATCGGGTTGCGCAGCGGTCGTGGCCATGCGCCCAGCTTAAGAGCGACCGATCTCGCCACGGCGCCAAAAACCGCGCGCGTGGCGGCAGCGAATTGCGTTGTGCGGCGCCGGCAGCGCAGATCCTGCGGTGCTCTA
>JBDUAG010000675.1:0-2596 GCA_040004785.1 Burkholderiales bacterium
CCCCGGTGGCCACCCAAATTCCCCCACTCGTGGCCACCCCAAACTCCTCCACCCTGAACGGGGTGTGAAGGCGAGCTGAAGCGCGCATGCAGACCCTGGGATAGGCGCCTGGCAGGACGTTACCTTGATCCCCTCACGGCGAGGGGAGTCTGGAGTGAACGTCTTGAAGCCACATCTGCAAACGACGATGACGACGCTGCTGGCCAAGGGTGCCAGTCAGCGCAAGATCGAGCGGGTCACCGGGATCGACCGCAAGACGATCCGCGCCTACCAGCAGCGCCTGGCCGAGGAGCGGGCAAATTCCCCCGGGGTGGCCACCGGCTCGGCGCAGCAAAATCCCCCACCCCGGCCACCGGCTGCGGTGGCGGTGGTGACGCCGTCGGCGTGCGATCCGCACCGCGAGTTCATCGAGGCGCAGGTCCGGCTGCGCCGCAACGCGATGGCGATCTACCAAGACCTCGTGGACCGGTTCGGGTACGACGGGAAGTACAACAGCGTCAAGCGCTTCGTGCGCCGGCTGTGCGCGCACGAACCCGAACAATTCGACCGGCTGGAGTTCGGCCCTGGCGAGGAGGTGCAGGTCGACTACGGCGAAGGTGCTCCGACCCGCGTGCCGGGCACGGACCGATACCGCAAGCCGCGGCTGTTCGTGATGACGCTGCGGTATTCGCGGCGCAGCTTCCGGCGGGTGGTCTGGAAGTCCAGCCAGGAAACCTGGGCGCGCCTGCACGAGCAAGCCTGGCGCTACTTCGGCGGCAGCTGCCGCTACGTCGTGCTGGACAACCTCAAGGAGGGCGTGCTCAAGCCCGACCTGTACGAGCCCGAATTGAACCCGGTCTATGGCGCCACGCTCGCCCACTACGGGGTCGTGGCCGACCCGGCTCGGGTCCGTGACCCCAACCGCAAGGGCAGCGTCGAGAACGCGATCGGGCACACCCAGGCGACGGCGCTGAAGGGCCGGCGCTTCGAGTCGATCGAGGAGCAAAACGAATTCCTCGAGCACTGGGAGACCAAGTGGGCGGCACCTCGGATCCACGGGAGCGCTCGGCGCCAAGTGCAGGCGATGTTCGAAGAAGAGCGAACTCACCTGCAAGCGTTGCCGCTGACCGGTATGCAGTTCTTCACCGAGGCGCAGCGCACCGTGTGCGACGACTCGTGCGTGCGCATCGACCACAGCAGCTACGCCGCTCGGCCGGCCGCGATCGGCAGCCGGGTGTTGGTGCGATTGTTCGAGCATCGCATCGAGCTCCGTGAGCTCAGGACTCAAGCGCTGCTGCGCACCCACAGCCGGGTCGATCGGCCCGGCACCGTGGTGCTGCCGATGGCCGAGCGCGTGTTCAACCCCTCGCGCGAGACGCGCCACATCCTGAGCCAGGCTCGCGGCATCGGGCCGGCAGCCCAGCAACTGTGCGAGACCTTGTTCGCCGTTCAGGGAAGGGTCGGCCAGAGAACGCTGTGGGGCATCGTCGGGCTGGCCCGTCACAACCCACGCCGCCTGGTCGAGCGCGCCTGCGCCCAGGCAATCGAGGACGGCGTGCACAGCTACCGGCACATCAAGGCGCTGACCGAACGGTTGGTCGCCGAGGCGCTCGCATTGATCGACACGCCCACGCCCACGCCCACGCCCACGCCGCTCGACGCCGACCGAGCCGAGTTGACGCAAAGCCATGCGCTGATCCGCACGGGCGACGACTACGCGCAACTGTTCACGCAGGCCGCGCAGCGACAAGCCGTGCTGCCGTTCAACCCAGAGGAAGCACCATGAACATGATGGAGATCGAACGCGCGCTGCGTACGCTGCGGCTGTCGGGCATCCGGGCCACGCTGGACACCCGGATCCTGCAGGCGCAAGCCCACCAGCAGCCGTTCATCGAGACGTTCGCCGCGATCCTGCAGGACGAGTTGGACCGACGCCGATCCCGGCTCACGCAGCGACGCTTCACGCAGTCGCGGCTGGACGAGCGAGCCACGCTGATCGACTTCGACTGGCGCTTCAACCCGAAGTTGCCGCGACAGGCGTGCTTCGAGTTGCACACGCTGAAGTTCATCGCCGAGGGCAGCAACGCGCTGATCATCGGCAAAACCGGCACCGGCAAAAGCCACGTCGCCAAGGCCGTGGCCTACCAGGCAACGTTGCAGGCCTACAAGGTTCGATACCTCGAAGCCGACACCGAGTTCGCGCAGTTCGGCCTGGCCGGCACTGACGAGCAGTCCGAGTTGCTCAGCCAGTACACGGAGCCCGATCTGATCGTCTTGGACGATCTGTTCCTGGCCCGGCGGATCTCAGACGCCGGTGCCGAGTTGCTTCAAACGATCGTCCACCAACGCTACAAGCTGCACCGCAGCATCATCGTCACGTCCAACCGCGTCGTTCAGGACTGGGGCAAATACCTCGGCGACAACACGATGGGATCGACCATCCTGGACCGGCTCATGCACCGCTCAACCCTCCTTGAGTTCGAAGGCAAAAGCTACCGACTCAAAGAGGCCGCCTCCCGCATCGCACAGGAAACGACCAGCAACTCATAATCGAAACCGTCCTGCCTGGAGGAGTTTGCCTGGCCATAAGTGGAGGAGTTTGAAGTGGCCATCGGGG
>JBDUAG010000676.1:0-2591 GCA_040004785.1 Burkholderiales bacterium
AGCCGCGCGTACGCCAGGCCCCAGATCGCGAACACCGGCAGGTACAGGTACCAGCGCCGACACATGTGCCGCAGAAACTCTCTGAACGACACCACGGCGCGTTGCAACCGACCGCGGGGCACCGACGGGTCAATGGTGGGAACAGTTTCGGCGATCATGGCGTTTCCACTTTCCTGCGCAGTTGGGCGGTAAGGTCCACGGTGTGCGGTGTCGGCCCGGCGACAGCGCTTTTGAGTACCACCAGGCACCCGCAATCACGCGGAAGTTCTTCCAGCGCGGCGGGCAGGCGCTGCGCAAAGGCGCGCGCCATCAGCAAGGCCTTCTGCCGGTCGTCTTCGGAGCTGGTCTTCGTGAGCAGCAAGGTGAACTCGGCTTCCTTCTGCCGGTACACCTCGGCGACATCGACCATGCCGACGCGCTGGGCCGGCCGCACCACAGCGCGGTCGTAAAACAGCAGGGTGCCGGCGACGATGAACAGCGTGAACATCGCGTGCGCCAGAAACTGAACGACAGGCGGCTTCATACCGCATGCCCTCTGCGGCGCAGCAGCTCGGTGATCGCCTCGTCGATGCTCAGGCCCTGCGCGCGCAGTTCGTCGATCGGTGCGTTGTCCTCCATCTTGTTGGAGAACAGCAGGTGCGTCGCCGGATCGAGGATGTTGCGGGCCACGCCTTCACCGACAGGCGAGGAGATGTACAGCTCGGAGTACGCCCCGGCCTCGGTGCGCAGCGAGTTCAGCAAGCGCTTCTTCGGCTCGTCCATCGTGAGCCGGCCCTTGCGGTCGAGCATCTCGATGGACTCGGGCTTCTGCCGCAGCAGGAACACCCAGTCCGAGCAGTTGAAGGCTGCCTCCATCTGCGCTGAGCCGTAGTAGTCGTCAGCGCTCTGGGTGGCCGTGCCAAGCGAGCCGCCGTACTTGCGTGCACGTCGCGCAGCTTCCTCGACGACCGCAGCCTTGACCGGATCGTCGGCGCCGATATCGCCGAGCTGCTGCTTCAATTCGTCGATGAACAGCACCTTGCGGCGGTTGCGCGTCAGGTACATCTCGCCGGTGATCTGGTGCAGCAGCAGGATGTTGACCACCGCATGCAGGTCCGGTCGGCGCTTCAGTTCCTCGTTCTCGATGACGATGAAGTCGTTGCTGAAGTCGACGTTGCTGCGGCCATCGAAGAAGCGCTCGTACTGGCCGCCCTTCGCATAGGGGTTCAGCATGATCGCCAGGTCCTTGATGCGCGGGTCGTTGAGGACGCCCAGCTCTTCGATGGTCCCGCCCTTGAAGGCGTCGCGCAGGCCGGTGATGGTCAGGTCGTTGCCGTGCTGCCGGAACAGCTTGAGCACCATCGCCGAGATCGCCTTGTACTGAACCTCGTCGAGCGCGCGCTGCATCGAGCACATCTTCGAGATCGCCGGCACCAGCATGTCGATGTCTTCGTTGATGTCGACGATGTTGGAGAACGGATTCAGGCAGATGTCGACGTCGGGCTTGAACTCGATGTACGTGCCCTTGGCCTTGCGGCACAGCTTCTCGAAGCTGCGGCCCAGGTCCAGCATCCAGACCTTGGCGTTGATGGCGCGGTAGGACCAGGCCATCTCGTTCATCAACACCGACTTGCCCGAGCCCGGCGCGCCGATGATCGCGAAGTTGTAGTTGCCCAGGTCGTTGTCGAAGATGTCCAGCGTCATCAGCTGGCCACGGCGCCCGCCGAACACCAGCGCCGGGGTGCGCGTGCCGCGCCACTCGGCGATCAACGGCGCCAGGTGGATCGCGTTGGCCATGGTCTTGCGCGAGACGCGGCGCATCTTGGCCAGGTCGCGGTGGAACTTCTCCGACAGCGTCATCGGCAGGCTGGCGAGCAGCGCCTGCCGGTGCATGTAGACGTCAGCATTGAGCTGGAATCCCCGACCGCGCCAGATCGCGTTTGCGGTCTCATGGGCAGCCACGGCCTTCCCTGGCGGCGAGAAGATCGCGAGCTGGTGGTAGAGGCTCACCAGGCTGCCGCCGGTGTCGATGGCGTGTGCCGCGGCGGTCCAGTCCTGCAGCTTCTTGCCCACGTCGGGCATCACGTCGGCCATCTTGCTCTTGGCGTTCTGCGTGGCGCGAACGTGGTTCGCGGTGATCGTGGCCTTGGTGGCGTTCGGGTCGAGCACGTGCACGCCCATCGTCAGCAGGAACGGCGCGCTGTACTGCAGGGCCGGTTGCATCAGGTCGCCGATCAGCGAGCCCATCTGCCAGAGCGAGAAGCGTTCGGGGAAGGACTTGATCGAGTAGAAGCGCGCCTCCAGCACGTCGTCGCCACTCTCCTTCCACAGGCGCAGGCCACTGGGCGTTGGATCCTGGATCGTGTCGAAGTCGACGATCTGGTCGCGCAGCTCGCGGCCGTCGTCGTAGTGCAGGTCCGGTGCGTCGGTCTGCGAGATGCGGTCGGGGTTGGTGAACAGCGCGCACCAGTTGATCAGGTCGGCCGCATCGCAGACGCGATTGGGAAGCGACGCCGACCGCAGCGTGGACGACATCGACTCGCGCATTGCCAACAGCTCATCGCGCCGGTTCAGGTCTTCCGCGTCGCCGGGCAGCGTGACGCTCATCATCA
>JBDUAG010000677.1:0-2589 GCA_040004785.1 Burkholderiales bacterium
TGTCGGCTGTCGGCTGTCGGCTGTCGGACAACGAGCAGTTTGATGCCCATTGGTTTGTCGAAGCCAGTTTCACTGACCTGCTACCGAGCCTCCAAACCTCGCCCTCCAAAGGGGCGGTGCGCACGGCGCTTTCACCTGCAGGCGCTGGAGGCGCCGTTAGGGGAGGACCCCGTCGTGACTCGCAACCCTCGGCGATCAGCTCGGCGCGATTTTGCCCGGTCAAGGTGCGGTGGTGCTGCGGAGCACTTCGCCGGTGCGCACCTGGGTGAAGCGACTCGTCATACTCAGACACCAGCGTCCGTTGCGCCGAAGTAAAGGCCGTCGCAGGCCCTGGCGCGGATCATGCGTCAAACGGCACGTGAAATCCTTCATTCGTGTCGCAGAGGTCTGGGTGCCGTCGGCAGACGGCACGCGGTTGGAGCTTGCGGAAGGGTTGTTCGATGCCGCGCCGGACTTTGGAGCCATCAGCCGGAAAATTTGCTTTGGGCGCGGTGAGGGTCTGCCGGGGCACGCCTGGAATGAAGGTCACCCAATTCTGCTGCCTCGCTTCGAGGGCTCGTTCTTTCGACGCACTGCAGCCGCCTATGCCGCCAACCTGACCTGCGCAGTCGCACTGCCGATCTTCGTCGAGGGGCTTCTCACGTGCGTTGTCGTCCTGCTGTGCGGAGACACGGAAGCTCAGTTGGGCGCTATCGAGCTCTGGCACAACGATCCGCGAGTCAGCACCGATCTGAAGCTCAACCAAGGCTACTTCGGCTCAACGCCGCCCGCTCTGGAGGAACTCACACGCGACGGATCGCTGTCTCGAGGGGCGGGTGTTCCTGGGCTGGCATGGCAGCGCGAAAAGTCCGTCTTCATTGACAGCGTCAGCGAGTCGCCTCACTTCCTTCGTGCGCAGGTGGCCGCGCGCGCTGGCATCGTGCGCGCGCTGGCAATTCCATGCTGTACGCAAGGCGGCGGAACCTGGGTCTTGAGTCTCTTGTCGTCAGACACGCTTCCCGTCGCGCGCCGTATCGAAAGCTGGCTGCCTGATGGGCATGGACTGCTGCAGCGGGCCTACGGTTTCTGCGAGATCGAGGGGCGTCTGGCGGCCGGCGATGGCGCAGTCCTGGCGGCGAATTCAGACGGAGCCATCGTGCAGGCGTGGCGTACCGGAGTTGCGCGCGCGGTGAGCGGGAGCGGCGCACCCGGCGCAATTGATGTCGGCGAGGGGGGATTGCACGTACCCCAGTCAATGCTGGCGATTCCAGTGATTGCCGACGATGCGGTGGCAGAGGTCGTGGCCTTGTACTTCTGATCGGTAGCAGTTCCCCAAGCCGAATCTGGCAGCCAGAACCGGCCTGGCAAGGGGCGAGCGTGGGCTGTTCTCGAGCGCGCATTTCGAGGCTCTCGACATGCTGGCGTTCACTCGCCGATCGACCGCGCGCCAACTGTTGCCGCACATGGAGGACCCGCATGAATTTCACCCGACGCCTCGTCGGCCTCTCTGTCTCGCGGGTGACGGCATCCATCAGGATCGGCACGGACAACGCGGCGAAGGGTCGCCTTCACCGGTGCTGTCAACCGCTCGTTCCTGAAGAGCACGGTTGAGCCGTCGAGGGGCGCTCTTTCGTCCGCGGAGCCGCCGCTTTCGGTTCGAGGACAGATGCTGAACTTATAACTCTCACTATCAATTTTCCTCAAATCGACTACTCGGTCCACCACTCCCGGTGCTTGAGGATGGTCGAGCCGGTCTTCTCCAACTCTTGCGACCCACAGCCGGTAGACCAATTCGCCGCACAGCGCCTTCCCGCCCCGAGGGAGGATCAGTGGACGGACGAATTCCAGCGCCTGAGAAACGTCGCGCGCCGCGGTGCCCAGCATCTCGAGCGGGCGCACGAACTGCAGCATGTAGACGTTCGCCAGGACGAAGCCGCCCGTCGTCAGCGTGCCCTGCGCCTCCGCATGAATCGCGATCGCCAGCGAGGCGGTCATTGACAGCGCGAACGTCGCCGTGACCGCGAACCCCATGCGCGCGCGTTGCCGCTGCAGGCTCTTTCCCACCTACATTTCTACCCACATTTCGCCGGTCGCTTGGGGAGTCGTCTTTCGTCGTCGGGTAGTGGCGTCTGAACTACGAATCTGGTCGCTTAAAGATCCATCTGCAGCTCGTATGTGCGCCCGGCGTTTTGACTTTCGAGGGGCTATCCCACGTGGACTCGTCTCCAACTTCCGCGCTCGCTGTCGCGCGGAGCGGCGCCGGACTTCTGCGCGGTAGACCGACCGGTTCCCTCGCCAATGCAGCGATCAACGCTGCGACCTCCGACGGCCTGGGGGTCTCAGACGAGGTCGTGGCCAGACTGCCGGGCAGCTCCCGGGCCATCGATCATTTGACTTGCCCACAGCGACCAACGGGCCAAGTCGGCGCCTGGACCGAAGGCCGACCCGAGGTCGCACGACTTGCGCAAGGGCGTAAATTCGCAACATGCGCATCCTTCGGAACTGGACCCTTGGCGCCAAGCTCTTCTTGGTCGCCGCGCCGTTCCTGCTCCTAGCGCTTTGCTCCATCGGCGCGCTGGTGTGGATGTCCTTGCAGCTCGAAGGCGGTGC
>JBDUAG010000126.1:0-8619 GCA_040004785.1 Burkholderiales bacterium
CAGGTCGAGGCCGGTCTGGGCGACAAGGTCGCGATCATCTTCGAGGCCGACGACGCCAAGGTCACCAAGATCACCTACAGCCAGCTGCTTGCACGCACCTGCCAGCTCGCCAACGCGATGAAGAAGCGTGGTGTCAGATCAGGCGACCGGGTCGCGATCTACATCGGCATGTCGATCGAAGGCGTGGTCGCGATGCAGGCCTGCGCGCGCATCGGCGCGACCCACACGGTGATCTTCGGCGGCTTCTCGGCGCAATCGCTGCGCGACCGCATTGCCGACACCGGCGCGGTACTGGTGATCACCGCCGATGAGCAACTGCGCGGCGGCAAGCAGCTGCCGCTGAAGGCCATCGTCGACGAAGCGCTCGCGCTCGAAGGCTGCGAATCGGTGAAGGACGTGATCGTCTACCAGCGCACCGGCGGCAAGATCGGCTGGAATGATGCGCGCGACCACTGGCTGCACGACGAGATGAACGCCCAGCCCACGACTTGCACGCCCGAGTGGGTCGGCGCCGAGCACCCGCTGTTCCTGCTCTACACCTCGGGCTCGACCGGCAAGCCCAAGGGCGTTCAGCACTCGACCGGCGGCTACCTGCTGCACGCCGCGCTGACGACCAAGTGGACCTTCGACCTGAAGCCGAACGACGTGTTCTGGTGCACTGCCGACATCGGCTGGGTCACCGGCCATACCTACATCACCTACGGTCCGCTCGCGCTCGGCGGTACCGAGATCGTGTTCGAGAGCATCCCGACCTATCCGGACGCCGGCCGGTTCTGGAAGATGATCCAGGACCACAAGTGCACGATCTTCTACACCGCACCCACGGCGATCCGCTCGCTGATCAAGGCCGCCGAAAGCAACGCCGCGGTGCACCCGGCGCGCTACGACCTGAGCAGCTTGCGCATCCTCGGCTCGGTCGGCGAGCCGATCAACCCGGCCGCGTGGGAGTGGTATCACAAGAACATCGGCGGCGGACGCTGCCCGATCGTCGACACCTTCTGGCAGACCGAGACCGGCGGCCACATGATCACGCCGCTGCCCGGCGCCACGCCGCTCGTTCCCGGCTCGTGCACGCTGCCGTTCCCCGGCATCGCCGCCGCGGTCGTCGATGAAACCGGCAAGGACGTGCCCTGGGGCCAGGGTGGCATCCTGGTCGTGAAGAAGCCGTGGCCCAGCATGATCCGCACGATCTGGGGCGACCCGGAGCGCTTCAAGAAGAGCTACTACCCGGAAGATTTCCAGGGCAAGTACTACCTCGCCGGCGACGGCGCGATCCGCGACGCAAAGACGGGCTACTTCACGATCACCGGCCGCATCGACGACGTGCTGAACGTGTCGGGCCACCGCATGGGCACGATGGAGATCGAATCGGCGCTCGTGTCGTGCACCGAGCTCGTTGCCGAAGCGGCGGTGGTTGGCCGGCCCGACGACACGACCGGCGAGGCGATCTGCGCCTTCGTCGTGCTGAAGCGCTCGCGCCCGACCGGCGACGAGGCCAAGGCGATCGCCAAGCAGCTGCGCGACTGGGTCGGCAAGGAGATCGGCCCGATCGCCAAGCCCAAGGACATCCGCTTCGGCGACAACCTGCCGAAGACGCGCAGCGGCAAGATCATGCGGCGCTTGCTGAGATCGGTGGCCAAGGGCGAGGCGATCACGCAGGACACCTCCACGCTGGAGAACCCGGCCATCCTCGAGCAGCTGGGCGCGAACTACTGAGGCGTGCAGCGCGCGCAGCTCTCGGCGTTTCTGGCCGCCTACGGGCTGACGCCGGAGCGCGTGCAGCGCGTCGCGCAGCTGGACTGTGACGTGTACCGGATCGCGACCAGCGATGCGTCGCGCCGCGATCTCTCGCTGCGCATCTACCCTGCGACCAAGCACGATCTCGCGCCGATCGCGGCCGAGGTGGCGTGGCTGAGCGCGCTGGCAGCCGAAGGTGTTCACGTGCCGCGCCCGTTGCCCGACGAGCAAGGCCGGCTCATCCGGCCATGGCACGCAGATCAGGAGGCCACGCCGCGGCACACGGTGCTGCTGACCTGGCTGCACGGCCGCATGCACGACCGCGGGCTCACGCCCGAGCGGCTGCGCCGCGTCGGGACGATGACGGCTCAGCTGCACCGCAGCGCCGCGCGCTTGACGCAGGCCGGCGCGATCGCGACCGGCCGGCTCGCCCACGACACGGACCTGGCGCGGTGGACCGAGGCGCATCGGCCGGGGAGCCCCAGGTTGCCGAGCGTTCTGCGCGATCTGACGCAAGCCGCGGCGCGGCGCCTCCTCGGCGACCTCGCCGCATTTCCGCAGGATTCGTCTGCGTTCGGATTCATCCACGGCGATCTGCACCCTTGGAACATCCTGTTCGTGCGCGACGTGGCCGGGGCGATCGATTTCAGCGATTGCGGCTGCGGTCACTTTGCGATGGATCTGGCGGCGAGCCTGCAGTACCTGAAGCTTCCGCTGGCCGACAACTTTGATCACCGCCCGCAGTACGCGCGGCTGCACGACAGCCTGCTCGAAGGCTATGCCGACGTGCGCGCGTTGCCGCATGGCGTGGAGCGGCAGATCGAGATCCTGATCGTCGCGCGCCTGTTCATGACGCTGGAGTGGATCCTCGACGACTGGCCCGCGCCCGATCACCGCGCCTGGGGCCCCGGCTTCCTGCTCGGCCTCGAGCCGGCGCTGCGCGGCTATCTGGCGGGCTGACGCGCGGAGCGCTTCTACAATGCCCGCAACTCATCCACTGCGGCCGCTCATGCAAGTTTCTGCTTCTGCCTTCAAGGCTTACGACATTCGTGGCGTCGTTGGCAAAGACATCGACACCGCCTTCGCCGAGCATCTCGGCCGCGCCTTCGGCAGCGCCGCCGTCAAGGCCGGCGAGCGCGCCGTGGCGGTGGGGCGCGACGGGCGCGTCTCCGGGCCGGCGCTGGTGGAGGCGCTGATCCGCGGCCTGGCCTCGACCGGTCTCGACGTCGTCGATCTCGGCGCCGTGACGACACCGATGCTCTACTACGTCGCCGCCACGCGTGGCGCGCACGGCTGCAGCAGCGGCATCCAGATCACCGGCAGCCACAACCCGAAGGACTACAACGGCTTCAAGATGGTGCTTGCCGGCAAGGCGATCTACGGCGACGAGATCCAGGGCCTGCGCCGGCGCATCGAGGCCGAGGACTATGTCAAGGCCACCGGGCGATCCGCCGCGATGGACATCCTGGCCGAATACCGCGCCCGCATCGTCGGCGATTGCAAGCTGGCGCGGACTATGAAGATCGTCGTCGATTCGGGCAACGGCATTCCCGGCGCGTCGGCGCCCGGCATCCTGCGTGCGCTGGGCTGCGAGGTCATCGAGCTGTACTCGGAGGTCGACGGCGACTTCCCGAACCACCATCCCGATCCGAGCAAACCTGAGAACCTGACCGACCTGATCCGCGTCGTCAAGGAGACCGGCGCCGAGCTCGGCCTCGCGTTCGACGGCGATGGCGATCGCCTCGGCGTCGTCACGAAGGACGGCCAGATCATCTACCCGGATCGCCAGCTCATGCTGTTTGCGAGCGACATTCTGACGCGAGTGAAGGGCGGCACGATCATCTTCGACGTGAAGTGCACGCAGCGTCTCGCGCCGGTGATCCGCCGCGCCGGCGGCACGCCGATGATGTGGAAGACCGGCCACTCGCTCGTCAAGGCGAAGCTGCGCGAGACCGGTGCGCCGATTGCCGGCGAGATGAGCGGCCACATCTTCTTCGCCGAGCGCTGGTACGGCTTCGACGACGCGACCTACACCGCCGCCCGCCTGCTGGAGATCCTCTCGCGCAGCCAGAACCCGAGCAAGGTGCTGAACGGGCTGCCGACGAGCTTCAGCACGCCCGAGCTGAATGTGCCGTGCGCCGAGGGGGAGCCGAAGCGCGTCGTCGAGGATCTGCTGCGCGCGCCGAACTTCCCCGGCGCGAGCGAGATCATCACGATCGACGGCCTGCGCGTGGACTACGACGACGGCTTCGGCCTGATCCGCGCCTCCAACACCACGCCGGTGCTGGTGCTGCGCTTCGAGGGCCACACCGCAAAGGCGCTGAAGCGCATCGAGACCGAGCTGATGGCCGCGCTGCGCGCCGTCAAGCCCGACGCGCGCGTGGCTGCAGCGGCGCACTGACGTTCTGCTCGCTGCCCGCAAGGTGCGCATCCTCATCGTCAAGCTCTCGTCGCTCGGCGACGTGGTGCATGCGATGCCGGTGGTGCATGACATCCAGGTCGCGAACCCGGGTGCGCAGATCGATTGGGTCGTCGAGCCGGGCTTCGCACCGCTGGTGAGGCGCGTCGAAGGCGTCGCCGAGGTCATCGAGTGCGCGCTGCGGCGCTGGAGCAAGTCCTGGTGGACAAGCGCGACGCGTGCCGAGTGGCGCGGCTTTCGCGCGCGGCTTCAACGCGAGCGCTACGACGCCGTGCTCGACCTGCAGGGCCTGACCAAATCGGCCGTGATCGCGCGCATGGCGCGAGGCACCAGTCACGGTCTGGCGAATCGCACCGATGGCGCGAGCCACGAGCCGCCGGCGCGCTGGCTGGTCGATCACGCGATCCGCATCGAGCCGCGCACGCACGCGCTCGATCGCTCGCGCGAGCTGGCGTCGCGCGCGCTCGGCTACCCGCTGCAAGGCGCGCCGGTGTTCGGCCTGCGCGGCGCCGCGGCGAACAACCTCGCCCGAACGCTCGTGTTCGTGCATGGCACCTCGCGCGACGACAAGCTCTGGCCCGAAGACCACTGGATCGCGCTCGGCCGGCGCGTCACCGCGCAAGGCTGGCGCATCGCGTTGCCGCACGCTGGCGCGCACGAGCTGGCGCGCGCGCGGCGGCTGCAGGAGGCGCTCGGCGACGCCGCCGAAGTCTGGCCGGCGATGGGTCTGGACGCGCTCGTCGATCGCATGGGCGCAACACAGGGCGTGATCGGCGTCGACAGCGGCCTGAGCCACATTGCCGTCGCACTCGACCTGCCGCATGTGCAGCTCTACAACTTCCCGACCGCGTGGCGCACCGGGCCGCAGGCCGCGCATGGCCACGCGCACCAGGTGTCCGTGCAGGCGCCCACCACGCCGACCGTGGATGAAGTCTGGGCTGCCTGGATGGCGGTGTCGACGGCGGTGATGGGATGAGCGGCCTCGCGCGGTTCGCGTACTCGCTGCTGCTGCGACTGCTGCAACCGTTCTACGCGCTGCGCCTGTGGCGGCGCGGCCGGGTCGAGCCGCTGTACCGCCACGCGATGGCTGAGCGTTTCGGCCTCTACCCCGGCGTGGCGGGCACCGGCTGGGTCTGGGTGCATGCGGTGTCGCTCGGCGAGACGCGCGCGGCCGCTGCGCTGATCGATGCGCTGCGCGGCGAACGCCCCGGCATGCGCCTGCTGTTGACGCACGGCACGGCGACCGGCCGCGAAGCTGGTGCGGCGTTGCTGCGCGAGGGCGATGCGCAGGTCTGGCTGCCTTACGACACCGCGTCGGCGACGCGGCGATTCGTCGCACGCTTTCGGCCCGTGGTCGGCGTGCTGATGGAGACCGAGGTCTGGCCGAACCTGATGCAGGCTGCGCACATGGGCAGAGTCGCGATCGTGCTGGCGAACGCGCGCCTGAGCGCACGCAGCCTGCGCCGCGGGCTGCGTCTCGATGCGTTGATGCGGCCCGCGGCGCAGCGCATCGCGCTCGCCCTTGCGCAGACCGAGGCCGATGCGCAGCGGCTGCGGGAGGCCGGCGCGCCGCGCGTCGAGGTCAGCGGCAACCTGAAGTTCGACATGACGCCAGAACCCGCGCTGCTGGCACAAGGCAGGGCATGGCGCGCGTTGCTCGACCGTGATGTCGTGCTCGCCACCAGCACACGCGAGGGCGAGGAGGCGATGCTGCTCGGCGCCTGGGCCCACGCGCTCGCGCCGCGTCCGCTGCTGTTGATCGTGCCGCGCCATCCGCAACGCTTCGACGAGGTCGCCTTGATGATCCGTGACGCCGGCCTGTCGCTCGCACGCCGCAGCGGCTGGGGCGAAGCGCCATCGGCCGACGCGCTGAAGGCCGACGTCTGGCTGGGCGATTCGATGCGCGAGATGGCGCTGTACTACGCGTGCGCGCAGGTCGCCTTGCTCGGCGGCAGCTTCGCGCCGCTGGGTGGGCAGAACCTCATCGAGGCCGCGGCCTGCGGCTGCCCGGTGGTGATGGGGCCGCACACCTTCAACTTCGAGCAGGCCGCGGAGTTCGCACTCGCGGCCGGCGCAGCGCAGCGCGTGCCCGACATGAAGGTCGGCGTGGCGGCGGCGCTCGAACTGCTCGCTGCGCCGGCGCGCCGTGCGCAGGCCGCGGCGCAGTCGCTCGCGTTCGCACGCGAACACCAGGGCGCGGCGCGGCGCATGGCGCAGCGCATCGTCGGGCTGATCGGCGCCTCGTAAGCGAGGCATTCGTTTCGGCCGGTCATCTGCTACGCTGCGGCCCACACTCCCAGCAGCGACACGATGCGCTTCCGGTCCTCCGCCTTGCTTGCCCGCGCGGCTTCAAGACTGCCGTTCGACATCGGTGTGGGCGATGCCCATCGCGTCACCGACGAGCAATTGCGCGAGGTCTGGCTGCATTCGCGGCTCGGCATGCTGGCCGCGAGCGCGTTCGCGATCGTGATCGTCGTGTACTGGCAGGGCACGCTGCCGGCCTTGCTGCTGCAGGGCTGGTTGAGCGTCAAGCTGATCGTCACGGCACTCCGGATGATGCAGGCCGCGCGTTTTTTTCGTGATGCGCAGGCGGGTGGTGCGCGCTGGCGTCACGCCACGCTGGCGATGATCGCGCTCGATGGTGCCGTCTGGGGTTTTGCCGGCGCGTGGGTGGCGGCGCAGTCGGTGCCGGCCGCGTCGTTCGGCTTTGCGGTGCTCGCGGCGATCTCCTGCGTGGCGACCTTCGGGCTGCAGGTCTCGCTGCTCGCCACCGCCGCCTACGTCGTGCCGATCCTGGTGCCGACGATCATCGGCGGGCTGTGGCGCGCCGACGAGATCGGCACGGTCGGCTGCATCGGCCTGACGCTGATGCTGCTGCTGCAACTCGCCACCGCCTATCGCTCCGAACTGCGTTGGACGGAGAGCCAGCTGTTGCGCCTGCAGGCCCAGAATCTCGCTCAGGAGAAGGCCGATGCGCTGGCGCTGGCGTTGCGCCAGAGCAGCCTGAAGTCGCAGTTCTTCACCAATGTCAGCCACGAGCTGCGCACGCCGCTGCACGGCATTCTCGGGCTCGCGCGCTTGCTGCAGATCGAGTCCGGCGACACCGGGCAGCAGCGCCGCGCCGAGCTCATCGACGCCTCGGGCATGCACCTGCTCGGGTTGATCAACGACCTGCTCGACGTCTCGCGCATCGAGGCCGGCCAGTTCGCGCTGCGACCGCAACCGTTCGAGCTGATGGCGCAGATCGAGCAGGTGGCCGATGTGTGCGCCGCGCGCGCGCAGGTGCAGGGCCTGGTGTTCGAGCGCCGCATCGAGATCGAGCGGCCGTGCTGGGTGCAGGGCGATGCCGGGCGGTTTCGGCAGGTCCTGCACAACCTGCTCGGCAACGCGCTCAAGTTCACCCAGACCGGCGGCATCACGCTGGCGGTGCGCCGCGATGCCGCCCAACCCGATCAGATCGGCGCGGCCGTGATCGACACCGGCGTCGGCATTGCCGCGACCGATCTGCCGAACCTGTTCGATGCCTTCACGCAGCTCGCACCGGCCTGGCACATGCCGCTCGCCGGCACGGGCCTGGGGCTGGCGATCTCGCGCGCGATCGCGCGCGCGATGGGCGGTGACATCCAGGTCGCCAGCGCGCCCGGCGCGGGGTCGACGTTCACCTTCACGGCGCGTCTGCCGGCGTGCGACGCCGTCGTCGCCACACCGGGGTCTGCGATGCCGGCGCCGGATGAGCAGGCCGACTGGCGACCTCCGCCGTGCGACGTGCTGGTGGTCGAGGACGGCGAGGTCAACGCGCTGATCATCGCCGCCTACCTCGAACGGCTCGGCCTGCGCGTGCTGCGCGCGGGCGACGGCGTCGAGGCGGTCGCGCTGGCGCTGCGCACACAAGACCGGCCCGCGCTGGTGCTGATGGATTGCCAGATGCCGCGCATGGACGGTCACGTCGCGACGCGCCGGATCCGCGCGCAGGAGGCCGCGCTCGGACTCGCCAAGGTGCCGATCATCGCGATCACCGCTTCGCTGACCGAGATCGACGTACAACGTTGCCGCGCCGATGGCATGGACGACTTCCTCGGCAAGCCGTTCACGGCGCCGCAGCTGGCCGTGGTGCTGCAGCGCTGCCTCGCGCTGCGCGAACGCACCGCGGCGCGCGCGGCCGCCTGACGATCAGGCTTTCAGCAAGCCCAGCTTCGCCGCACCGGCGCTGCCGGGAAACACGCTCGTGTCGAGCGCGCCGGAGGCGATCTGCAGGTGATCGGCGAGCACACTGCGCAGCACCGCGCGCAGGTCGGTCGTGATCTTCAGGTCGCGCCCTTCGAAGCGCGCGCTCTTGGCCAGGCCCGGCCAGTCGGCGATGACGCGCCCACCCTGCACCGCGCCGCCGAGCACGAACGCGGCCGCGCCGGTGCCGTGGTCGGTGCCGAGCGTGCCGTTGACGGCGACCTCGCGGCCGAACTCGG
>JBDUAG010000678.1:0-2573 GCA_040004785.1 Burkholderiales bacterium
ACGAGGCGCAGAAGTCCGGCGCGATGATGCTGTTCGGCGAGAAGTACGGCGACGAAGTGCGCGTGCTCGACATCGGCAGCAGCCGCGAGCTGTGCGGCGGCACGCATGTGCAGCGCACCGGCGACATCGGCCTGTTCAAGGTCGTCGCCGAGGGTGGCGTGGCCGCCGGCGTGCGCCGCATCGAGGCGATCACCGGCGACAACGCGCTGGCGTACCTGCAGTCGCTCGAAGGCACGGTCGCGCAGCTCGCCGGCACGCTGAAGTCGGCGCCGGCAGAGGTGCCGGCGCGCTTGCACCAGGTGCTCGATCAGGTGCGTGCGCTGGAGAAGGAGCTGGCGTCGCTGAAGGGCAAGCTCGCGTCGTCGCAAGGCGATGAGCTGCTCGCCGCGGTGGTCGACGTGAAGGGCCTCAAGGTGCTCGCCGCGATGCTCGAAGGCGCCGACGCGAAGACGCTGCGCGACACGATGGACAAGCTCAAGGACAAGCTCAAGACCGCGGCCATCGTGCTCGCCACGGTCGAGGGCGGCAAGGTGCAGATCGCGGCCGGGGTCACGAACGACAGCACGGCCAAGGTCAAGGCCGGCGAGCTCGTCAACTTCGTCGCGCAGCAGGTCGGCGGCAAGGGTGGCGGCAAGCCCGACATGGCGATGGCTGGCGGCACCGAACCGGCCAAGCTGCCGGCAGCGCTGGCGTCGGTGCAAGCCTGGGTCGCCGAGCGGCTGTGAACAGATGAGCAGCACGCTGCTGATCCGCCGCGCCACTGCAAAGGATGCCGCCGCGCTGACGCGCCACATGAGCGACCCGGCGGTGTTCGGCGGCCTGATGCAGATGCCGTATCCGAGCGAGGAAATGTGGCAGGCGCGGCTCTCCGACGGCGCCGCCTCGGTCAAGGCCGATCTGCTGCTGGTCGCTGAACGCGATCACGAGGTGATCGGCCAGGCCGGTCTGTTCAGCCCCGGCCCGGCGCCGCGGCGTCGGCATGCGATGGGGCTCGGCATTTCGGTCGCGGCCGCCGCGCAGGGCCAGGGCGTGGGCACCGCGCTGATGGCCGCGCTGTGCGACTACGCCGACAACTGGCTCGGCTGCCTGCGCATCGAGCTCACCGTCTACACCGACAACCAGATCGCGCAGCGCCTGTACCGCAACTTTGGCTTCGAGCTCGAAGGCACATTTCGGGGTTACTCGCTGCGGGATGGCGCGTATGCAGATGTGCATTCGATGGCACGCCTGCATCCGGACCCGCCGGCGATCCTCCGCGCCTGAGGTTCAGCGCGCGGGCGCCCAGAACACGCCGAACCAGCCGTTCCGATCGGTCCAGTGCAGCGGGGCGTCGAAGCCCGCCTGCTGCAGCAGGTCGGCGAAGCCGTCGATCGTGTACTTGCACGAGTTCTCGGTGTGCAGCCGCTCGCCCTCGGCGAAGATCCGCGAGCCGCCCGGCCAGCGCACGCGAACGTCGTCGCGTGCCTGCAGGTGCATTTCGATGCGCGATTGCTCTGCGTCGTAGAGCGCAATGTGTCGCCAATGTGCAGGATCGAAATCGCTGTCGATCAGCCGGTTCAGCTGGCGCAGGATGTTGAGGTTGAAGGCCGCGGTCACGCCGAGCGCGTCGTCGTAGGCGACTTCGAGCGTTGCGGCCGGCTTGACCAGATCGACACCAATCAGCAGCCCGCCGCCCGCGGCGCGCTGACGCACGCGCTGCAGGAAGCCGAGCGCCTCACCGGGCGTGAAGTTGCCGATGCTGGAGCCCGGGTAGAAGAACACGGCGCGGCCGTCCGTCAGCTCGTCGGGTATTGCGAGCGCACTGGAGAAATCGAGGCCGAGACCCACCACGTCGAGCTTCGGATGCTCGCGTTGCACGCGGCGCAGTGCGTCGTGCAGGTAATCCACCGAGATGTCGACGGCGACATAGCGCGCGGGCTCCAGCAGGGGAAACAGCGCCGCGGCCTTGGCGCAATTGCCGGCGCCCAGATCGACCAGGATCGCGCCCGCGCCGATCTGCCGCGCCATCTCGGCGCCGTGGCGCGCGAAGATGGCGGCCTCGGTGCGCGTCGGGTAGTACTCGGGCAACTCGGTGATGGCCTCGAACAGGTGCGAGCCGAGCTTGTCGTAGAAATACTTGGGCGCTGCCTGGGCCGGGCGTCGCAGCAGGCCGGCCACGATCTGGGCGCGTTCGGCGGCAGCGTCGCTCACATGACGCTGGATGAATCGGGGTACGCGGGGCAGGTTCATGGGCGATGTGGTGCAATCTTGCCCGACAAGGGCTAGGGGTGTCGATGGGCGACGCCGAACCTTACACCGACCGGCCCCAGAATGCAGCGCATGGACACCTCACCCTCAAGTCGGACATCGCGCCGCCAGCTCCTGGCCGGCGCGCTTGCGGCCGTGGCGGCGCTGGCGCTGCCGGGCCTGGCGCGCGCCGCGCATGTGGTGAAGCCGTGGCCGGTGGGCCGTCCGGTGCCGTCGCTGGCGCTGACCGATCTGGACGGCAAGGCCTGGTCGCTCGCCGGCCTGAAGGGCCGCCCGGTGCTGCTGAACTTCTGGGCCAGCTGGTGCGAGCCGTGTCGCGCCGAGAT
>JBDUAG010000679.1:0-2569 GCA_040004785.1 Burkholderiales bacterium
CAACCTGAAGAGCCTGCGCGACATAGAAGGCGAGCCGGTGCTGGAGATCCACGAGACGGACGCGCGCGACCGCGGCATCGACAGTGAATGCATGGTGCGGGTCTGGAACGACCGCGGCAGCTACTTGTGCAAGGCTGTCGTCAGCCGGCGCGCCCGGCCGGGGGTCGTCAACGGGCTCGGCGTCTGGTGGCGCAAGCTCGGCGCCGACGGCACCAACGTCAACGAGCTGACGCACCAGCGGCTCACCGACATCGGCCGCGCGCCGAGCTTCTACGATTGCCTCGTCGACGTTTGTGTCGCGTGAAGCGCTGGCTGCTGATGGCGAGTCTCGGTCTGGTGGGCGTGGTGCTGGCGGCGAGCGCCACGGTGTGCCTGAGCTCGGGTTGCAGCACGCTGGGCTACTACGCGCAATCGATCGGCGGCCACCTCGCGCTGGTGCGCGCCGCCAAGCCCGTGCCGGAGTGGCTCGCGGACGAGCAGGTCGAGGCGAAGCTGAAGGAGCGCCTGCGCCTGAGCCAGCGCATCCGCGACTATGCGATCACCGAGCTGAAGGAGCCCGACAACGCGAGCTACCGCCGCTACGCCGACCTGCACCGTGCGAGCGTGATCTGGAACGTGGTCGCCGCGCCCGAGCTGAGCCTGAAGCTGCAGACCTGGTGCTTCCCGGTGGTCGGCTGTGTCGGCTACCGCGGCTACTACGTCGAGGCCGATGCCAGGGCCTTCGCCGAGGCGCTGCGCGCGCAGGGGCTGGAGGTCAGCGTCTACGGCGTGCCCGCGTATTCGACGCTCGGCAAGCTGCCGTTCGACACCTTCGCCGACCCGCTGCTGAACACCTTCATCGACTTCCCCGAGGGCGATCTGGCGCGCCTTATCTTCCACGAGCTCGCGCACCAGATCGCGTTCGCGAAGGGCGATACGGTGTTCAACGAATCCTTCGCCACCGCGGTCGAGCGCATCGGCGGCACGCGCTGGCTGGAGCAGCATGCGAGCGAACAGGCGCGCGAACAGGTCGCACAAGGCGATTCGCGACGGCAGGATTTCCGCGTGCTGACGCTGCGCTACCGCGACGCGCTCGATGCGCTGTACCGGAGCACGGCCAGCGATGCGGACAAGCGCTCCGGCAAGGCCACGCTGATGACCCAGCTGCGCGATGACTACGCGGCGATGAAGCGCGACCGATGGGGCGGGTTTTCCGGGTATGACGGCTGGTTCGCGCGCGCCAACAATGCGTCGTTCGGCGTGCTCGCGGCCTACAACGAACTCGTGCCGAACTTCGAGCGCCTGTTCGAGCGCGAAGGCCAGGACTTCGACCGCTTCTACGCCGAGGTCAAGCGCCTGGCCGATCTGCCGCAGGACCAGCGCCGCGCACAACTTCCCTGAGGACTCTGCTTCATGCCCGACATCCACATCCACCGCGCCCACGCGCTCGGCCTGACCAAGGCGCGCAAGGTCGCGCTCCAATGGGCCGAGGAGGTCGAGAAGAAGTTCGACATGGACTGCACCATTCTCGAAGGCGAGACCAGCGACACGGTCGAGTTCGTCCGCTCCGGCGTGAAGGGCGAACTCATCGTCGCGGCGAACCACTTCACGCTCGATGCCAAGCTCGGCTTTCTGCTCGGCGCGTTCAGCAAGACCATCGAGTCCGAGATCGAAAAGAACCTCGATGCGCTGCTTGCGAAGGGGGCCGCGGCGCCCGCGAAGAAGGTGGCCGCGAAGAAGAAGTAGGGCGCTCGGGCCGAGCGCCGGGCCGCCCCAAGCCGGCCCGCATCCCCGCGGGGGATCGGCTGACTCGTCAGCCGAGGGGCTTCATTTCAACGACTCGATCAGGTCGATGTAGGCCTGCATCGCGTCATTGCTGCTCTGACCCTTGACCGCGTTCCACGCATCCCACTTCGCGCGGCCGACCATGTCGGAAAAGCCGGGGCGCTTGCCCTCCGCGTCGCCGCTGCTGGCCTGCTTGTACAGCGCGTAGATCTTCAGCAGCGTCATGTTGTCCGGCTTTTCGGGCAGGCTCTTCGATGCGGCAACGGCTTGCTCGAACTGGGCTTTCAAATCGGCCATGGTGTGCGCTCCCGTGAGTGAAAATGTGCATTGACGGCGTCGATGTTACCCAGCATCTTGCGGCACGACAGAACAACACCTCAAGGAGAAACCCCGATGCCCGCAGCAATGCAGCGCATGTCGCGCGTGGACACCGCCTGGCTGCGGATGGACAACGACGTCAACCTGATGATGATCGTCGGCGTCTGGCTGCTGCAGCCCGGCATCGCGCATGCGGCGCTGTGCGAGCGTGTTGAAGACAAGCTGCTGAAGTACGAGCGCTTTCGCCAGAAGGTCGTGCCCGATGCGATGGGCGCGAACTGGGTGGCCGACGACGCCTTCGACATCCAGCGCCATGTGCTGCACCAGACGCTGACGCGCGAAAAGGGCCAGAGCGAGCGCGGGGCGCTGCAGGCACTCGTCGGCGAGTTGGCGAACACGCCGCTCGATCCGGATCACCCGCTCTGGCAGTTTCACCTGATCGACGGCTACGAAGGCGGCAGCGCGCTGGTGGCGCGCGTGCACCACT
>JBDUAG010000680.1:0-2568 GCA_040004785.1 Burkholderiales bacterium
ACCTTCCCCGACCTCGCCGAGATGCCGGACGACGCGGTGATGGCCGCGCTCGCGCGCCTGTATCGCCACCTGCCGGTCGAGGACGACGAACAGCGCGAGCTCGTCGCCCTGCTCGACCGCGAGCACCCGTTGCCGACGCTGGACGCCGCGATGGAAGAGCTCGTCGTCACCATTGCCGACCTGCAGGACCTGACGCGCGAGCAGCGCTACAAGGTCGACACCGTCAAGCGCGACACGCCCAAGGTCGGCCGCAACGACCCCTGCCCGTGCGGCAGCGGGAAAAAATTCAAGCAGTGCCATGGCACCGCGTGATTGATGCGGCTGCAGCTGCTCTCAGATCTGCACCTCGAAACCGAAGTCTTCGAGCCGACGCCAGCGCCTGGCGCCGAGTTGCTCGTGCTGGCCGGCGACATCGACAGCAGCTGGGCCGGCCTGGAGTTGTTCCGCGGCTGGCCGGTGCCGGTGATCTTCGTCGCCGGCAATCACGAGTTCGACGAGCGCGAGATCACGCAGACCTGGCCGGCGCTGCGCGACCGCTGCGCACAGTCGGGCATCCGGCTGCTCGAATGCGAATCGCTGGTCCTGACCGACGCCGCGGGCAAGCGCATCCGCTTCGTCGCCACCACGCGCTGGTGCGATTTCGACCTGTTCGGCCCGCCCCAGCGCGAGCGTGCGATGCGCGCGGCGAGCTACTTCATGAGGATCATGCAGGCGACGCGCCACGGTGCCCCGATGGACGCGGCGGCGGTGCGCGAGGAGGCGCTCGTCTGCGGCGCCTGGTTGCGTGCCGAACTGAAGCAGCCAATAGCCGGTTGGGACACGACCGTGGTCATCGCCCACTTCGCACCGAGCGTGCGCAGCGCCGACCCGCGCTATGGCAAGCAGCCCGGCACTGCGAGCTTCTGCAATGCCGACGACGAGCTGCTGCCGCTGGCCGACCTGTGGATCCACGGCCACCTGCATTGCCAACACGACTATCGGGTGGGTCATCCCGGAGGATCGACCCGTGTCGTCTGCAACTCGCGCGGCCATGCGCGCAAGGGCGAGGCTGACGCACACCAGCCGTTGCTGGTGCTGGAGGTCTAGGGCGCGAGGCCGTCGAAGCAGGTCGAGATCAGCATCTCGATGATCTGCTCGTCCGTGTAGTTGGCGCTCACCTTCAACAAACTCAGCACGGGGTCACACGCCTTCGCGAACAAGGTGTAGAGCACGAGCTCCGGCGGCAATGTTGCATCGAGCCGCCCGGCCTGTTGTGCAGCGACGATCCAGGCACCGAGCAGGTCGCTCAGGCGCATCAGCCGGTCGAGGTAAGTCTTGTTCACCATCAGCGCAGCGCGCAGTGCGGAGTTCTGCGCCGGAAGCGAGGGCATCTCGCCCGCCAGCTGCACCTGCATCGTCCAGCGCGTCAACGCCTTCAGCCGCTCCAGCTCGTTGGCGAACGAGGCGTCTTGCGCCAGCAGCTCGATCTGGGCGATGGCCCGATCGAGCACGCCGATCATCGCCGCGCCCGCCAGTTCTTCTTTCGACTTGAAATGCTTGTACAGGCTCGCCTTGGCGACGCCGACCTCGGCCGCGACGGCATCCACCGTCATCGCGTCGAAACCCTTTTCGGAGAGCAGCCGGTTCACGGCGGCCACGATCGCTTCTTCGCGAGCGATCAGCATCTGCGCCTTGAACGAAACCCGGGTCATGCTCCGATTCTAGGAGCCCGCCGAGTCAGAGCCCGGAGCGTCGGATCAGGCGGCTTTCCAGCGCCGACAAGGTCTGAGGCGGCAGGGTGTGGCCGGGCGGCAGCGTGGCGGGCGACTCGAAGCTCGCGTCCAGACCGAACGCCGTGCCCATGTCGCCCCGATCGGTCTCGACAGTGCGTGGCGCGCGGTGGCTGCGCAGCGCCGCCAACCATGAAAATCGTGCTGACCAGTTCATCGCCGTCTCCCCATCCCTGAAGGTGCAACAAAGTGTGCGCTCATTGGGCCGGGTCGATGCATCGAAATGGGGCCAAAGTCGGTCGCACTTGGCAGGCGCGGCATCTGAATGACGGATCGGGTCTAATCGCTCATCCCCTCATCCGTCGCAAAGGATCCACGTGTACACCGACGTCAAGCTCTACATCAATGGTGAATGGTGCAATGGCGCCGAAGGCAAGAGCGAGCCCATCGTCAACCCCGCCACCGGCCAGGTGCTGGCACGCCTCGCGCACGCCTCGCGCGTCGATCTGGATCAGGCGCTGCAGGCCGCCGACAAGGGCTTCAAGGCCTGGCGCAAGGTGTCGGCGTACGACCGCTACAAACTGCTTCGCAAGGCCGCCGACATCATCCGCAGCCGGGCCGACGAGATCGCCCCGCTGATGACACAGGAGCAGGGCAAGCCACTCGCCGAGGCGAGGATGGAAACCGTGCTCGCCGGTGACATCATGGACTGGTTTGCCGAGGAAGCGCGCCGCACCTACGGCCGCCTGGTGCCGCCGCGTGCCGAGGGCGTGGTGCAGGCCGTGGTGAAGGAGCCGGTCGGCCCGGTCGCCGCGTTCACGCCGTGGAACTTCCCGATCAACCAGGCGGTGCGCAAGGT
>JBDUAG010000681.1:0-2564 GCA_040004785.1 Burkholderiales bacterium
GCTCGTTCGGCAACATCCTCGACGCCGCCAACGAGCTGATCGCGCGCAACACGAACCGCCTCGGCAAGAACCTGCGCACCGAGGCCGGCCCGGGCGAGCCGGTGCGGGTGCGCGAATCGACCAGCGACTTTGCCGAGGCGCAGTGGTTCGTCGAAGAGGCGCAGCAGCTGCACCGCGAGGGCACGCCACGCAAGGACATCGCCTTGCTCTACCGCAGCAACGCGCAGAGCCGCGTGATGGAGAGCGCGCTGTTCAACGCCAGCATGCCGTACAAGGTCTACGGCGGGCTGCGCTTCTTCGAGCGGGCCGAAGTGAAGCACGCGCTGAGCTACCTGCGCCTGATCGAGAACGCGAGCGACGACACGAGCTTTCTGCGCGTCGTCAACTTCCCGACGCGCGGCATCGGCGCGCGCACCGTCGAGCAGTTGCAGGATGCAGCGCGTGCCAGTGGCCGCAGCCTGTACCAGAGCGTCGGCGCGCTCGCCGGCAAGGGCGGTGGCAACGTGCAGGCCTTCGTCGCGATGGTCGATGCGATGCGCGACAAGACGCGCGGCATGACCTTGCGCGACATCATCGAGCACATGCTGCAGGCCAGCGGCCTGGTCGAGTTCTACAAGACCGACAAGGAAGGCCGCGACCGGCTCGAGAACCTGGACGAACTCGTCAACGCCGCCGAGGCCTTCGTGACGCAGGAAGGCTTCGGCAAGGACGCGGTCGCGCTGCCGGTGGACGAGCACGGCGCGGCTGCCGTCGAGCAGGCGCCCGATGCCGAGACCGGCGAGATCATGTCGCCGCTCGCCGCATTCCTGACGCACGCGTCGCTCGAAGCCGGCGACAACCAGGCCCAGGCCGGGCAGGACGCGATCCAGCTGATGACGGTGCATTCCGCGAAGGGCCTGGAGTTCGATTGCGTCTTCATCACCGGGCTCGAGGAAGGCCTGTTCCCGCACGAGAATTCAGCCTCCGACCCGGACGGCCTCGAAGAAGAGCGGCGCCTGATGTACGTGGCGATCACGCGCGCACGCAAACGCCTGTACCTGAGCTTCTCGCAGACGCGCATGCTGCACGGCCAGACGCGCTACAACGTCAAGAGCCGCTTCCTCGACGAGTTGCCCGAGGCCGCGCTGAAGTGGATCACGCCGCGCAACCAGGGCTTCGGCGCGGGTTTCGCGCGCGACTACCAGGCGGCATGGGCGCGTGGCACGGGCCTGCATTCGATCGTCGGCGCCGGCAATGTGAGCGGCCTGCCGAGCGCGCCGCCGCTGGTACCGAAGACCCCGAGCCACGGCCTGCGTTCGGGCCAGGGCGTGTTCCACACGAAGTTCGGCGAGGGCGTGATCGTGACGCTCGAAGGCAGCGGCGTCGATGCGCGCGCGCAGGTGAATTTCGGTCGGCACGGGATGAAGTGGCTCGCGCTGTCGGTGGCCAAATTGACCCCGGTCGATTGACGCTCGCGTGCCTGTGCTTGAATGGCGCATCGACCCGCCGGGAGTTGCATGATGTTCACTTCGATCCGCCACGCTGTGCTCGTCGCCGCGCTGCCTGCTGCACTCGCAGGCTGTGCCTCCACCGTCGTCGACACGCAGTGGCGCAATGTCGAGTTGCCGCCGAACTACCTGCGTGGCGCCACTGTGCTGGTGAGCTGCGAAACAGGCGATGACGTGCTGCGCCGCATCTGCGAAGAGCGCGTGACGGCCGACTTGCGCTTGCACGGCGCCACGCCGGTGCTCGCCGCGCCGGGCAGCGTGCCGCCGGCGCAGCCGGGTGTCGCCGACGCGCAGTACCTGCCTGCTGCGGCCAGCAGCGGCGCGAAGGCGGTGCTCAGCGTCACGGTCGGCGCCTCGTCGGCGAGCGTGAGCCCGGGTGTGATGCTCAGCATCGGCGGCTTCGGCTTCGGCCGCAGTTCGGGCGGGGGTGTCGGCGTGTCGGCGCCGATCGGCGGCGGCCAGGTCAGCAACGGCTACTCGGCGAACGGCCGCGTCACCGACGTCGCCTCGGGCCGGCTGATGTGGTCGGCGCGGGCGAGTGCGCCGCCCTCGGGCGATGTCAATGCCCAGCTGGCCGAGCTGTCGAAGAGCGTGCTCGACGCGGCCGACAAGGCCGGGCTGTTCTGAGCTACAACAGACCGGCGCGCTTGACCGCGCGGTAGCGATTCACCAACTGCGCCGGCAACTGCGCGGGCTCGACGTCGATCAACAGCCCGTCGCGTGTCGCCAGCCGTGTGAACGCATCGCGCCGCGCCTGCGCGAACAGGTGCGCGCCGGCAATCTCGATCGCTTGTTTATCGCCGGCCAGCGGCTGCTCGGCCAGCTCGCGCAGCACGCGCTCGCGCAGGCTCGCCAGCAGCACGAGGTGGCGGCTGCGCAGCAGGCGCAGCGCGGGTTCGAGCTCGGCGCTGTCCTCGTCACGGAAGTTCGTCAGCACCACGATCAGCGCGCGCTTGCGTTGCACGCGCATCAGGTCTGCCGCGGCGAGCAGGTAGTCGGAGTGGGTGGCGCGCGGCTCGATGTCGTAGAGCATCGCCATCAGCGCGTTCAGCGAATGGCTGCCCTTGCGCGGCGCGA
>JBDUAG010000127.1:0-8562 GCA_040004785.1 Burkholderiales bacterium
ATGGGAGCGCACGCTCGGCATCCCGATCCGCGCGTACGAGGCGCGCGGGCTGGGCGATTTCGAGGGCGTGTTTTCGGACATGGCGCGTGATGGGGTCGGCGGCTTGCTCGTGCTCGCCGATACCAATACCTACGTGCATCGGGTCCGGCTCAACGAACTTTGCCTGCAGCGGCGCATGCCATCGGTGTGGGGCGGCCGCGACTTTCTGACCGGTGGTGGTCTGGCCTCGTACCAGTCAGACTGGCCCGCGATATTCAGGCGTGCGGCAGCGCTGGTCGACAAGATCCTCAAAGGCGGGAACCCGGCCGAGATTCCTTTCGAGCAGGCCACCAAGCTTGAATTGGTCATCGACAAGAAGGCGGCAAAGGCGCTGGGAATTACTGTGCCGCAGGCGCTCTTGCTCTCGGCGGACGAGGTTGTCGAATAGGAACGTAGCAAAGCCTTCAATGTGAAGGGCGCTGCGAGCTGCCTGTTATGTCCGACCGGTTGTGGCCGAGTGCGTGAGTACGCGGGCGCGCCGGTCAGCTGACTCACTGCGATGCGGCCTCGTTGCTCAAGTGACCCCCCGGAATCGCCGGGAAATTCCGGACAAGTCAGAAACCGAAGCCGAAGCAGAGGCCGAAGAATGACTGATTCGGAATTGAGCGCGACAAGCGCACCGGCGAAACTCAATGCCGGACCGCGAACAATTGCCACTCCCCGGGGATGCCCTTGAGGTCTTGCACGCCGCGGCTCTCGAACGAAAGGCCGGACCCGGCTACGAGATCCTTGACCGTACTCGACACCAGTACCTCTCCGCTGTTGGCTCGGGCTGCAACGCGCGCGCCTGTGTGTACGGCGATCCCGCCAAGCTTGTCTCCCATCAATTCGCACTCGCCAGTGTGCAGGCCCGCGCGGATTTCCAGTCCGAGGGCTCGCACACCGTTGGATATCGTGCAGGCGCAGCGCACTGCGCGCGCCGGACCGTCAAAGGCGGCAAGGAAGCCGTCTCCCGCGTTGTCGATCTCGCGGCCGCGAAAATGCACCAGCTCGCTGCGAATCAACGCGTGATGGCTGTCAAGTAGGTCGTGCCAGCTGCGATCGCCGAGGCTCGCGGCTCTTTCGGTGGCACCGACGATGTCGGTAAATAACACCGTGGCAAGCACACGGTCAGGTTCGACACGGTGCCGCGTGCCGGTGAGGAAATCCTCGATCTCGTCGGCATATCGATCGGCGTCACAGCCCCAAGGGACGTGGTCGATGCCGCTCAGCTCGACGAACTTCGCGCCCGGGATGCGCTCGGCCATATAGCGGCTGGCGCCGACATTGGTCACTCGGTCGTTTGTGCTGTGCAGCAGGAGTGTCGGCACCCGCACGGCGGGCAGGACATGACGGATGTCAATCTCGCCATTCAGGCGAATGATCGTCGCAGCCGCAGCCGGACTCGCGCTGGACCGCAACCAGCGTGCCCACCATTGTCGATAGCGCTGGTCGTGCGCCATGCTCGGGGCGCGAGCTTCAATGCCGACCGGGCCGCCCCAGTCGCGTTCGATTTCCTCTATGAAGGCCAGGAGATACTCGACCGGCACGCCCCACGGATAGTCGGGCGCCACGAGGCGCCGCGCGAAGCCGCCCCCCATGATGAGTGCGGTTGCGCGGCTCGGATAAGTAGCCGCAAAGAGGCCACACATTGGAGCGCCCTCGGAATAGCCAAACAGCGCGGCCCGCTGCGACCCGGCGGCATCCATCACTGCCCGCACATCGTCCATGCGCACTTCGAGGCTGGGCATGTCGCTGACGCGATCGGACAGGCCGGTACCGCGTTTGTCGAAGATGATCAGGCGAGAGAACGAGGCCAAGCGGGTCAGCAGCCGAGCGAACGACGGCTCCTCCCAGAACACATCGATGTTCGACACCCAGCCAGGGACGACCACCAAGTCGCGAGGACCGCTTCCTACCACTTGGTAGGCGATGTTGACGTCGCCGCTCTTGGTATATCGGGTTTCGGGAAGCATGGCGTCCCTTCGCATCTGTATCGCGCTCGGCGCTTGAAACGATCGTCCTCGTCAGCGACGCGCGGCGCGTCCAGCATGCCACAAATCAGCGTGCTTTCCACAAGGTCTGGCACAAGGGTCGCGAAGTCGCCCGCGCCGTAGTCTCGGGCCTCCTCCCCTACGTTGATCGTGAAGATCAGCTGTTGGCCTAGGCGCAAGGGTCCGATCAATTGGGAAATTGGGAAACGGGAATCGCTTTTAGAGACTCCTATTCGGCAAGGAACTCGAGCCGATGAGCGTCCGCGAGGGCTCGGTCGCGTGAGTTCGCTTGCAAGGGCAGCAGACATTCGTCCGGCGGCCGACGACGCCAACCGCGTCGGCATACGTCAGCAGTTCATCGCATACCGGCCATTCAGGGCGCCGACATCTCTGCGCCACGATGACCGGTATGCGTCCGAGGCCGTGAGTTCAGAGGCCGGCAGCGGCAGACAGCACCCGCTGCGCTGCTGTCGTTCGTTTGGCCCACACGAGCGCCCGCAAATGGCCGCGACTGTTAGTTCGCGCCCGAAGCTGACAGCAGCCATTCGATCCGGCACCGACTGTACAGCCGGTCTTCGAGGCGACGAACTCAACATCCCAACCCGAAGCTGTCTGTCACGGCCCCAGGTTCGTCGCATTCGACGCGCTCGATCTCAACGCATGACCGCGAAAGTTCGGCGTGTCAAACACCGATCCGGTGGCCCCACGGTAGCGCCCGAACATTATGTCGAAGAACGACTTCACGTCGGCTTTGTAGCTGGCATCTGTAGTCGACGGCGCCAAATCGGAAGACCTCGTAGCCGGAAGTTTGAGTTCTCTGTCGGCCACCGCTGTCTTGTTTCAACGCCTCGACGCACGCTTCACTGACCTCGCCGGATGCGCCGACTGCATGCAGGCCAAAGCCGGACGTTTGGTTGACACGGGACGGCGCACCCGCCCCGACCGGGACTACCTGTTCGCCACCGTCGAGTACGACCGAACGGTCTGGGAGCGAGTGCAGCGAGGTTTGGACCGCTGGGCGCGGTGCTGAAGCGGGTTTGACACTGCACGGATCACGGCCGTCGTGCGCGCTCGCTGGCGGCTCGACGGCACGACTGACTTCTCACAAGTGCGCCATCACGAGCCGGTCTGTCAGTCTTGCGCGATCCTCGCCGCGAGCGTAGGCTGACGGGGGTGCTTGCCCGACCTCCGTCGAGAGGCTCGACGCGCGGCAATGCGCGATTGCGGTGCGCACCAAGCTTCGATGCATGAGCCAAGAGCAGTTGTACGTCAGCGAGACGCCGGCGGCCCGTTCGCAGCGCCGCCATGGCGTGGCTTCAGTGAGCCCACCTGCCAATACGTCGAGCGCGACGACCTTACTAAGCCGTCGCGCCAGCTCGGTGTGTCCGAGTACGAGGTCGTCGAGACCCTGGTCATGCACTACGAATCGGCCGCAAGAAGATCGAGCCGTCCACGATCGGCGCTTTTGACCAGGAAGCCGATGCCGTGTAAATCGAGGAAGCGGTGGTGTTGCCGCACGACGAGCAGGCGCTTGCGGCCGAAGCGGTCCCGCGGCCGCGGTGCGCTGCGCAGCCTCTTCAATGGGGAAGGATGTCGGAATGAAAATCGCCCAGATCGCGCCGCTCTTTGAAAGTGTTCCGCCGAAAGGCTACGGCGGCACCGAGCGCGTGGTCTCCTATCTGACCGAGGCGCTGGTCGAGATGGGACACGACATCACGCTGTTCGCCAGCGGCGACTCGGTCACTCGGGCACACTTGGTGCCGGTGACGGCGCAGAGCCTGCGCCTGGATCCGCGCCGGCCGGACTGGATGCTCTGGCACACGATCATGCTGGAGCGCGTCTTCAACGCGACGGCCGCGTTCGACATCATCCATTTCCACATCGACGTGCTTCATCTGCCGCTGGCCCGCCGCTGCGGCGTGCCTTGCGTCACGACGATGCACGGGCGGCTCGACCTGCCCGATCTGGAGCCGTTGTTCCGCGAGTTCAGCGACCAGGCTGTGGTGTCGATCTCGGACAGCCAGCGCGAGCCGCTGCCTTGGGCCAACTGGCAGGCCACGGTGCACCACGGCCTGCCGTTGGCGCTTTACTCGTTCCACCCGCAGCCGCAGGACTATTTCGCCTTCGTCGGCCGCATTTCACCCGAGAAGCGCGTCGACCGCGCGATCGAGATCGCGTTGACCTGCGATACGCCGCTGCGCATTGCGGCCAAGATCGACGCCGCCGACAGCGATTACTTCGAGAGCAAGATCAAGCCGCTGCTGCAGCATCCGCTGGTGCAATTCATCGGCGAGATCGACGAAGAGCAGAAGAACGATTTCATCGGTAACGCCCGGGCGCTATTGTTTCCGATCGACTGGCCCGAACCGTTCGGACTGGTGATGATCGAAGCGTACGCCTGCGGCACACCGGTCATCAGTTATCCCCACGGCTCGGTGCGCGAGGTGCTCGAGGACGGCGTGACCGGCTTCGTGGTCGCAGATCAGGCACAGGCGATCGCCGCGGCGCGCGCCATTGGCCGCATCGACCGTCGCCGCTGTCGCGAAGTGTTCGAGCAGCGCTTCACGTCCGCCACGATGGCGAAGCGCTATCTTTCAGTCTACGAGGGGCTGGTCGGCGCCACCGCGTCGACGTGACGACATCAGGAGGTTCAAATGGCGGACAAGATCCGGATCGGAGACCAGTGGTACGTGGCAGCGACATCGGCGCGCACTGAAGAGGCGCCGCAGGTCCTGAAGAATGACCAGACCTTCGTGTTGTTCGATCGCTTCGGCGACATCCAGGCGCTCGGGCCCGGCGAACAAGGGCTGTACCACGAGGACACTCGCTTCCTGTCGTTCCAGGAGCTGACGATCGACGGCGTACGCCCGCTGTTCCTCGGTTCCTCGGTCAAGGACGCCAACAGCTTGCTGACGGTCGAGCTGATGAATCCCGACCTCGGCGCCGACGGTGGGATCCAGATTGCCAAGGGCACGCTGCACATCTTCCGGGCCAAGCTGCTGTGGCAGGGCGCGTGTTACGAGCACATTCGCCTGACCAACCATGGCCGTGAGCCGGTGAGCGCAAGTATCAGCCTGCACTTCGATGCCGACTTCGTCGACCTCTTCGAAGTGCGTGGTATGAAGCGTGCGCAACACGGTGATCGCCTGCCGAACGAGGTCGGCAGCGACGAGGTAGTGCTGCCGTACCGCGGCCGCGACGACCGCCTTCGGCGCACACGCCTGCACTTCGAGCCGGCGCCGAGCCGCCTCAGCGAGCACCATGCCGACTTCGATCTGCGGCTTGATCCGGGGCACGAGAGCCACCTGTATTGCACCGTGGCCTGCGAACTCGAAGGCAACGTGGCGCCGGCACGGGTGGGCTACGACAAGGCGTACTGCGACAACAACGCGACACGCAGCGCGGCGCGCAGCGGCCAATGCACGATTGAAACCTCGAACCCGCTGGTCAATCTGTGGCTCGACCGCTCGATGTCCGACCTGGCGATGTTGACCACGGTCCTGCCCACCGGCCCGTACCCGTACGCGGGTGTGCCGTGGTACTCGACCACCTTCGGTCGCGACGGCATCCTGACCGCGCGCGAATACCTGTGGATCGATCCGTCCCTGGCCAAGGGCGTGCTGGCCTTTCTGGCCGCCACCCAGGCCACCGTCGAGGAGCCGCAGCGCGACGCCGAGCCTGGCAAGATCCTGCACGAGGCGCGTCTGAGCGAGATGGCGCGCACCGGCGAGATTCCGTTCGGGCGCTACTACGGCACGGTCGACGCCACGCCGCTGTTCGTGGCGCTCGCCGGCGCCTATCACAGGCGCACCGGTGACCTGGGCTTCATCCGCAGCATCTGGCCCAACGTGCTGCGCGCGCTGGAATGGATCGACCGCTACGGCGACGCCGACGGCGATGGTTTCGTCGAGTACGCGCGACGCAGCAACGAGGGGCTGGTCCAGCAAGGCTGGAAGGATTCGCAGGACTCAATCTTCCACAGCGATGGCCGGCTCGCCGAAGCACCGATCGCCTTGTGCGAGGTGCAGGCCTACGTTTTCGAGGCCAAGCTGCTGGCGGCAGAGCTGGCCCGCCATCTGGATGATCTCGGGATGGCCGAGCGGCTGACGGCTGAGGCGCAGGAATTGCAGCGGCGCTTCGAAGAGGCATTCTGGTGCGAGGAGATCGGCAGCTACGCGATCGCGCTGGACGGCGCCAAGCAGCAATGCAAGGTGCCTTCGTCGAACGCCGGCCATGCACTGTGGACCGGCATTGCTTCACCTGCTCATGCACAGCGGATCATCGACGGCTTCGCGAGTGACAAGTTCTTTAGCGGCTGGGGCATCCGCACGATCCCGTGTGGTCAATCGCGCTACAACCCGATGTCCTATCACAACGGCTCCGTCTGGCCGCACGACAATGCGCTGATCGCAATCGGCATGGCGCGCTACGGAAGCACTCACGAGGCGATCAGGGTGCTGTCGGGCCTGTTCGACGCAAGCCTGTACTTCCAGCAGCACCGCTTGCCCGAACTGTTCTGCGGCTTCCCGCGCCGCGCTGCGGAAAGCCCGGTGCTGTACCCGGTCGCGTGCGCGCCGCAGGCGTGGGCATCCGCCGCCGTGTTCGGCATGCTGCAAGGCTGCCTGGGGCTGGACTTCCACGCGGGCAAGCCCGAGATCTTGCTGCGCGCGCCGCGCCTGCCACCATTCATCGAGTGGATGAAGATCCAGCAGCTGTCGATCGGCGCGCACAGCGTCGACCTGCTGCTGCTGCGCTACGAGAATAATGTCGGCATCGAGGTGACGCGCAAGCAAGGCGAGGTCGAGGTCGTCGTGGCGATCTGAGCCGAGATTGAGGCGCAACGCGCAGCTTGACACCGCCCGAGGGCCACCACCTTCGGAGCCTCGCGTGCAAGCTACGGCCGGTAACCAAGAGGGCGCCCGATGGCGCCCCTGTCCACGACGAGCGCCGCCGATAGCCGGCATGGTCGAACTTCACCGCGCCGTGCGAACTCACCATCACGGCGGGTTCGCAGAGCAACGACAGCGCGGCATCGGTGTCCTGATCCACCATCGATTGCCAGAATTTCGTTTCCAGATCCACAAGAGTCCTGCGGATGCCAGCACTCCTTATGTTGCTTGGGTGTTCATGTTTCAAAGAAATGCGCTGTAGTTGATCAGCCGTCGTGTAGTCGCGCCGTAGGACTTCCCTCCCACATTGCGACATCGCTACTGTTGGCTCTCCGCAGCCACAGTGACCGCTGCACGGCTGACGGGGAACACCTCGATGGGAAGCGCCTAGCTGGCTTTCGGCACCGGTTGAAGCATGGCCACGCGATTGTTCTCTGTGTCCGAGAACGAAACATACCGCCCGATACCGGGGATCTCCGTGGGCTCGCCCAACACCTTGCCTCCGGCAACAGTCACTGCCGTCATGGAAGATCGAATGTCGTCCACCGCTATAACGACGGAGGGATACTGCGCCGGCCAGTCCGGCTTGCGGGCATAAAAGCCTCCGTTGATCGAGCCAGCACGCGTTGGGTTGCCGCTGAGATCAGTCTCTGCTGGAGCTGCCTTCACGTAGTGGCCCATCTCCGGCCCCAGCTGTTGCATGCTCCAGCCGAAGGCCTTCTCGTAGAAGCGTGCAACACGGTCCCCGTCGTCGTAGGGCATCTCAAAATGAACTACTGGATTCATGAATGACTCCTCGGATTGCCAGTGGGCTTGCTACCGGATCTCAATCCAGCATGCACCCGTCACATTGCCGAACCGGGCAACATCGAAAGCAGTCGCGTCATGGGCCTCGGGCGCTGTTTGCCCGGTCGAAGCCCTTGCCGCGATCTTCCTTTCCACGCAGGGCTTTCGCCTAGTCAGCCGGGGGCGCCTCAGCGCCGGACGATGACCCGGGCTGCGTACGGATTCGCGCCAGGACGACAGCGGCTGCGCGCAACTGTCCAAGACTCAATGGACTCTGAGAGGTGGTAGCACCCTCCCCTCCCGACTTGGTCATCGAAGCGTTCGTAGTCCGATCGCGAACTTGGTTGCTCTGTTTGGCCTGGTTGTCCGTCATAGCAGGGTCTCCATCAATCTTCCTGAAGCTTCCTGGCTTCGGCTCACTTCGGCGGTGATGGTGCGGGGCAGCCACGACCGCGTGCAGCGGGGAATGCCGCATTTAGCTGCAGGATGAATCCGACAGCCGCAAGGGTCCGACGGTCGAAAGCTTCGACGGGAACACGCCCGGCTCGACCTATGTAGGACAATTCCTGCGGTCAGTTCAGACTGCTTCTGCTGGTCGCAGGCCGCAGCGCGTTGGATCATCCCCCATCGGCTGAAAGCCACCGTCTGAAGGAGCATCCAACGTGTCGCTTGATCTGCTGATAGCTAAGTATTTCCAACTCAGACAGGAGCTGGACATCGCGTATCGACGCAATCCCTGGCTTGCTTCCCGGATCGATTGGCTTGCCGATGAACTCGCGGCAGTGGAACGCAACATCGCCTCAATTCGTGCGCGTAGAGAGTGACCTGATGCTCCTCATGTGATAGCCATCGCGGGCTCGGTTTTCGAAGCAGCA
>JBDUAG010000128.1:0-8543 GCA_040004785.1 Burkholderiales bacterium
AGCTCGCCGGCGAGGTGGCTGTAGCAGGTGCGCGCGGCCTTCAGCGGCTTGTACGCGCCCTGCTCCCACTTGCCCGACGCAGTGCCACGCTCGGCCACCAGCGACAGCGCTTCGAGCGCGTGCGCGATCTCGGCGTCGGCCAGCCGCAGGTAGCGGTGCCGACCCTGGATGCGCAGCTCGACGAGCTCGCTGTCGAGCAGCTTCGCGATGTGCATGCTCGCGGTCGGCGCGCTGACGCCGGCCGCCGCAGCGAGTTCGCCGGCCGCGAGGTACTGGCCGCCCATCAGCGCGGCCAGCATGCGCGCGCGTGTCGGGTCGCCGATCATCGCGGCGATGCGGGCGAAGCGGGGTTCGGGCGATGGCATGGGCCTCAAGATTGCCACAGCCGAAGCCCGCCGCGGAGGGCGAGATAGAGCCCGAGCAGCAACAGCCCGCTGAAGAACATCGTCTTGAAGGTCTCGGCCTGCACCCGGCTGCGCACCCACTGCCCCGCGCCCATGCCGAGCAAGGCCGGAAGCACCGCGAACGCCGAACCGATCAGCGCCGGGCCGCGCAGCGCGCCGCCCAGCCCGAGGCCGGCGCCGAGCGCGATCGTCGAGACCAGGAACGACAGGCCGAGGGCGCGCACCAGTTCGTCCTTCTCCAGGCCGAGCGCCTGCAGATACGGCACGGCCGGGATCACGAACACCCCGGTCGCCGCCGTCACCAGCCCGGTCGCTGCCCCCACCAGCGGGCCCAGCCACGGCTCGAACGCCGGCCGCACCCGCAGCCGCCAATGCAGCAGCCCGAGCGCGGCGTACACGACCAGCGCCGCGCCGAGCCCGACGCCGGCCCAGCCACCGCCGCCGAGCCAGCCGGCGCCGAGCGCGACGCCGGCGCACACGCCGACCATCATTCCGCCGAGCCGACGCAGCAGCGCGAGGAACCCCGGCCCGCCGATCTGCCACAGGTTGGTGACGAGCGACGGCACGACGAGCAGCGCGGCCGCCTGCGCCGGCAGCATCGCGACGCTGAGCAAGCCCATCGCGATCGTCGGCAGGCCGAGGCCGACAACGCCCTTGACGAAGCCGCCGAGCACGAAGATGGCAGCGACAACGAACCACAAGGTCGGTGATGTGAGATCAGGCATCGGAAGGCAGTGCAAGAGAAACAGTGCACGAATCATCAACCTGAAACCGTTCGCGACACTTCGAGCCGGAGCGAAGCATCGCTTGTCGTAGAGTGCGCAGCGATGACGAGCACGCAAATCATCTGGGGCGCTGTCGCGGCCGCGTTGCTGTTCTGGATCGTCGGCGCCTACAACCGGCTGGTGCGGCTGCGCGGCGACATCGTGCAGCGCTTCCCGCCGGTGGACGAGCAGATGACACTGCGCCACGCGCTGCTGCAACAGCAGATCGAGGCCGTCGCCAGCGCGCTGCCCGAAGCGATGCCGCGCATCGACGTGCTGCGCGCCGCCTGCCAGCAGGTCGAAGCCGCGTGCGCCCACGCGCGCAAGCGGCCGGGCGCGGCTGGCGCGATCACCAGCCTGCGACTGGCCGACGACATCCTCGGCGAGGCGCGCGCGCGGCTGCCGGTGCAGAGCGTCGCCGGCATCGACCTGACCGACCTGAACGCCCAGCTGACCGCGAGCGACGCCATGCTCGCCTTCGCGCGGCGCCAGTTCAACGAGGCCGTGGCGGCCTACAACGCCGCCGTACGGCAGTTCCCGACCGTCCTGATCGTGGGCTTGTTCGGCTTCCGCAGCTCCGGGACCCTGTGACAATCGGGCGTCATGAACGAGATCGAACAAGCGGCCATTGCCCAACTCGGACGCCTGAACGGGCCACAGGAGCTGCACGCCGCCGTGCTCGCGCTGCTGCTGCCCCCGGGAAGCCAGCGCGCGCTGCGCGCCTGGAAAAGCGAGTGCGCCAAATTGCCGCACATCCGGCAGGTGCTCGAGTGGGTCGGCCAGCTGCCAGCCAACGCGCGGCTGCCGTGGTTCGAGACGCTGGTCTCGCGCGTGGGTGTGCAGCCGCTGGCCGATCGCCAGGCGCTGCTCGAAGCGACGCGACGCCTGATGGGCGCGCGCGGCATCCTGCGGCCGATCGACCGGCTGCACTGGATCGCGATGCGCCAGCGCCTCGGCGAGAGCTCGCCCGCGGAGACACGGACGGCCGCCACGTCCGAACTCTCGCAGCTGCCGGAGAGCGACGTCGCGGCGATCGCGAGCTACACCGCGTTTCTGGCACGCATGGTGCCGACCGAAGCCACCGCGCTCGAAGACGCCGCACCCACCGAAGCCGGGCTGGCCTGGTACGCGGGCGTGATGGCGCCCTGGGAGAAACGCGCCACCGTCCCGCCCTGCGAACCGCCCGACACCGAGGGCCTGGTGCAGGCGCTGCAGGAGCTTCAATCGGTCGCCTGGATGCAACGGCCGGCGCTGGTGCGCGGGTGGGTCGGCGCGGCGACACGGCACGGTCGGCTGAATGACACTGCTGCCGATGCCTTGCGGCTGAGCTGCTCGCTGCTCGATTCGCCACTCCCGCCCGAACTCGCGCGGCATTACGGCGACACCTCCTCGGAGACGCTGCCGTGAGGACGACCGCGGCGCACATCGCCGTCGCCGCGGTGCTCGTGCTCGCCGCGGCGAGCGCCGATGCGGAGGACGGCCCCGATGCTCTGCGCGCCCGCAGCCTCGCCGCCACCTGCGCCGCCTGCCACGGCACCGACGGCCGCGCCGCGACGGGCGCCGCGCTGCCTGGCCTGGCCGGCATGCCCGCGCCCTACCTGGCCGAACAGATGAAGGCGTTCAAGAGCGGCGCGCGCACCGGCACGCTGATGCCGCAGCTCGCGAAGGGCTACAGCGACGCGCAGATCGAGCAGCTCGCGGCGTGGTTCGCGAAGGCGGCCACGAAATGAAGCGACGCGACTTGCTGAAGATCGCCGGCGCCGCCGGCAGCGTGGGCCTGGGCGGTTGCGTGGCCAGCATCGACACGAACTCGGGCGCGATCGCCTCGGTCAGCCGGATGAACGCGATCGGCAAACCCGACACCGCGCGCGTGCTGGTCGTCGGCGGCGGCTACGGCGGCGCCACCGCCGCCAAATACGTGCGCCTGCTGTCGAAGTACAAGATCGACGTGGTGATGGTCGAGCCCGATGCGGCGTTCGTCTCATGCCCGCTGTCGAACCTCGTCGTCGGCAGCGCACGCACGCTCGCTGACATCACGCGGCCCTACACCAGCCTCGGCACGAAGCACGGCGTGCGCGTCGTGCACGACATGGTCGTGAGCATCGACGCAACGCAACGCATCGCCGTGCTGGCTTCGGGCGGCGAGATCCGCTACGACAAGCTGGTGCTGTCGCCCGGCGTCGAGATGATGTGGACCGAAGTCACCGGCCTGCGCGCGGCCAGCCAGCAAGGCCGCATCCTGCAGGCCTGGAAGGCCGGGCCCGAGACCGCGGCACTGCGGCGCCAGCTCGAGACGATGCCCGATGGCGGCGTGTTCGCGATCAGCATCCCCGAGGCACCGTACCGCTGCCCGCCCGGGCCCTACGAGCGGGCGAGCGTCGTCGCAAGCTATTTCAAGGCTGCCAAGCCACGCTCGAAGGTGCTGATCCTCGACGCCAATGAGGACGTGACGAGCAAGGGCGCGCTGTTCAAGAAGGTGTGGGCCGAGTCGTACAAGGGCATCCTCGAATACCGGCCGCAGCACAAGGCGACCGGTGTGGACGCGGCGACGAACACGCTCAAGTTCGAGATCCAGGACAACGTGCGCGCGAACGTGCTGAACGTGCTGCCGCCGATGCGTGCCGGCGCGATCGCGGTGCAGACCGGCCTGGCGAACTCGAACGCGCGCTGGTGCAACGTCAACTGGCTCAACTTCGAATCGACCGCGGCGCAGCACATCCATGTGATCGGCGACTCGATCCAGATCGCCTCGCTGATGCCCAAGAGCGGCCACATGGCGAACAGCCAGGCGAAGGTGACGGCCGCGGCCATCGTCGCCGCGCTGAACGGCTGGGACCCCGACCCGGCGCCGATGCTGACGAACACCTGCTACAGCTTCGTCGACCCGCAGCACGTGGTTCACGTCGCGAGCGTGCACGCGTATGTCGAGGCCGAGCGCACGTTCAAGCCGGTGTCCGGCGCGGGCGGCCTGTCGCCGGCACCCAACGAGCTGGAAGCGGCCTACGCGTTCGGCTGGGCACGTTCGATCTGGGCCGACATGCTGGGGTGAGTTGGGGACAAGCCCGCCGCCGTCACCTGACGCGTGCGTCTCGCCCATTGCGACCATTTACCAAGTGCTTGCTCGCACACTGGAGCAAACCCGCGCTGACATTCGGGCGGGGCGGGCCTAGCATGACCGCATCGCAGATGCGCCACAGCGCGTTGGCCCCGGACGGCAACCCCCACCGGCACGAGCGCGCGGAAAGGGATTTCGTTGTACCCGACCGATATCCACGCCCCCGACTACTTCCACAAGGTCGTCGATTGCCAATGGGCTTGCCCCGCCCACACCCCCGTTCCCGAGTACATCCGACTGATCGCGGCGGGCCGCTACACCGATGCCTACATGGTCAATTGGGCGTCGAACGTGTTCCCCGGCATCCTGGGCCGAACCTGTGATCGCCCGTGTGAGCCGGCCTGCCGGCGTGGCCGCGTCGAAGAGGCGCAGACCGAGAAGCCCGAGCCGGTCGCGATCTGTCGCCTGAAGCGCGTCGCCGCGGACTTCAAGGACGACGACATCAGCGAGCACCTGCCGAAGGCGCCGGCACACAAGAACGGCAAACGCATCGCCTGCGTCGGCGCCGGGCCCGCAGCGCTGACCGTGGCGCGCGACCTCGCACCGCTGGGCTATGCGGTGACGGTGTTCGATGGCGACACCCAGGCCGGCGGCATGATCCGCTCGCAGATCCCGCGCTTTCGATTGCCCGAGGAAGTGATCGACGAAGAGACCGGCTACGTGCTCGGGCTGGGCGTGGATTTTCGCGGCGGCACGCGCATCGAGTCGATGAAGGCGCTGCTGAACGAGGGCTTTGATGCGGTGTTCGTCGGCTCCGGCGCGCCGCGCGGTCGCGACCTGAAGATACCCGGCCGCAACGAAGCCGCGAAGCACATCCACGTCGGCATCGACTGGCTCGCGTCGGTCTCGTTCGGCCACGTCACGGCCATCGCCAAACGCGTGATCGTGCTCGGCGGCGGCAACACCGCAATGGACTGCTGCCGCAGCGCCAGGCGCCTCGGCGGCGAGGACGTGAAGGTGATCGTGCGCTCCCCGTTCGAGGAGATGAAGGCCTCGCCGTGGGAGAAGGAGGACGCGGCGCACGAGAGCATCCCGATCCTCGATTGCCTGGTGCCGGTCGCCTTCCTGTTCGAGGGCGACAAGCTCACCGGCATGAGCTTCGACAAGGTGCGCGCGCAGCGCGATGTGGATGGCAAACGGCAACTCGTCTCGACCGGCGAGCCACCGCGGGTCTTCGAGTGCGACGAGGTGCTGGTCGCGGTCGGCCAGGAGAACGCGTTCCCGTGGATCGAGCGCGATGCCGGCATCGCCTTCGACGAACGCGGCATGCCGGTGCTCGACACCGTCACGTTGCAGGCGAGCCGGTCGAACGTGTTCTTTGGCGGCGACGCGGCGCTCGGGCCGAAGAACATCATCTGGGCTGTCGCGCAGGGGCACGCAGCCGCGATCTCGATCGACAAGTTCCTGCACGACGAGGACGTGACGCAGCGGCCCGCACCCGGCGTCACGCTGGTGTCGCAGAAGATGGGCATCCACGAGTGGACCTACGACAACGCCGTCACGCCCGACACGCGCCACAAGGTGCCGTGGCGCGACGTGAACAAGGCGCTGCGCAACATCAAGGTCGAAGTCGAGCTCGGCTTCGACGTGCAGCTGGCGTGGAAGGAAGCGCAGCGCTGCCTCAACTGCGATGTGCAGACCGTGTTCAACACCGGCCAATGCATCGAGTGCGACGCCTGCGTCGACATCTGCCCGACCGACTGCATCACGTTCACCGCGAACGGCATCGAGGATGACCTGCGCACGCGACTGCGCGCGCCGGCGCGCCACGAGGATCAGGACCTGTACGTGTCGGGCGAGCTCAAGACCGGCCGCGTGATGGTGAAGGACGAGGACGTCTGCCTGCACTGCGGCCTGTGTGCCGAGCGCTGCCCGACCGGCGCGTGGGACATGCAGAAGTTCCTGCTCGACGTGACGCAGGCGGGCCGCGGCTGCCGCCCCGAGCGACGCGCCGACTCGAGGAAGAGCGCATGATGAAACGGAAGATCGCGAAGATCGAGGCGACGAACGACTTCGTCGTCAAGTTCGCCAATGTCAACGGCTCGGGCTCGGCGTCGGCCAACGAGATGTTCGCGCGCAGCCTGCTGCGCATGGGCGTGCCGGTGAGCCCGCGCAACATCTTCCCGAGCAACATCCAGGGCCTGCCGACCTGGTACGAGGTGCGCGTCAACGAGAACGGTTGGCTCGGCCGGCGTGGCGGCGTGGACCTGATGGTCGCGATGAACCCGCAGACCTGGGCCCAGGACCTGGCCGAGATCGAACCCGGCGGCTACCTGATGTACGACAGCTCGAAGCCGATGCCGATCTCCACCGCCGGCAAGCGCTCCGACATCCATGTGCTTGGCGTGCCGCTGACCGACCTGTGCGCGACGCGCTACACCGACCCGCGCGAGCGCCAGCTGCTGAAGAACATCGTCTACGTCGGCGTGCTGTGCGCGATGCTGGGCATCGAGCCCGAAGTCGTCGCCACCTTGCTCGGCGAGCAGTACAAGGGCAAGGCCAAGCTGATCCAGCCGAACCTCGACGCCTTCATGATGGGCCTGCACCACGGCCAGGAGTATCTCGGCGACGTGCTCGGCCTGAAGATCGAACGGCGCGATGCGGTGGGCAAACGCATCTTCATGGAAGGCAACGCCGCGGCCGCGCTCGGCTGCGTGTACGGCGGCGCGACGGTCTGCGCCTGGTATCCGATCACGCCGAGTTCGTCGGTCGCCGAAGCGTTCCAGAAATACTGCTCGAAGCTGCGCGTGGACAAGGCCACCGGCAAGCACAAGTTCGCGATCGTGCAGGCCGAGGACGAGATCGCGTCGATCGGCATCGTCGCCGGCGCGGGCTGGAACGGCGCGCGCGCGTTCACCTGCACCTCGGGGCCGGGGGTGTCGCTGATGACGGAATTCATCGGCCTCGCGTACTTCGCCGAGATCCCGGTCACGATCATCAACGTGCAGCGAGGCGGGCCCAGCACCGGCATGCCGACGCGCACCCAGCAGGCCGACGTGATCAGCTGCGCCTATGCCTCGCACGGAGACACCAAGCATGTGCTGCTGTTCCCCGAAGACCCGAAGGAGTGCTTCGAGTTCGGCGCCGCCTGCCTCGACCTGGCCGACCGCCTGCAAACGCCGGTGTTCCTGATGACCGACCTCGACATCGGCATGAACCACCGGCTGTGCGACCCCCTCGAATGGGACGACACGAAGCAGCTCGACCGGGGCAAGGTGATGACGGCGGCCGATCTCGACGCCGGCAAGGACTTCGGCCGCTACCTCGATGTCGACGGCGACGGCATCCCCTACCGCACCTACCCCGGCACGCACCCCGACAAGGGCGCGTACTTCACACGCGGCACGACGCGCGATGCGTATGCGCGCTATTCCGAAGCCGGCCCCGATTACATGGCGAACGTGCAGCGCCTGCTGACGAAGTTCGAGACCGCGAAGACGCTGGTGCCGCAACCGATCGCGCGCGAGGCCGCCAAGCCGACACGCTTCGGCGTCATCTACTACGGCTCCACCAGCCCGGCGATGAACGAGGCCTTCGAGGATTTGCAGGCGCAGGGCATTCATGTGGACACACTGCGCATCCGCGCGTTCCCCTTCAGCGCCGCGGTCGACAGATTCATTGCCGCGCACGAGACCGTGTTCGTGATCGAGCAGAACCGCGACGCGCAGCTGCGCACGCTGATCACGACCGAACAGGAGGTGAACCCTGCGAAGCTCGAACCGATCCTGCACTACGACGGCACGCCGATCACCGCGCGCTTCATCACCGCGGCGATCGCGAATCACGTCGACGCCCACAAGGTCTCACCGATCAAGAAGGGGCAGGCGGCATGACCTACCTCGCCAAACCCAAGCTGCACCACCCGACGCTGCCGAGGAACGCGCTTGGCTTCACACGCCGCGACTACGAGGGCCGTGTCTCGACGCTGTGCGCCGGCTGCGGCCACGACGGGGTTTCGGCGGCGCTGATCCAGGCCTGCTGGGAGCTCGACATCGAGCCGCACCGCGTCGCCAAGCTCTCGGGCATCGGCTGCTCGTCGAAGACGCCCGACTACTTCCTTGGCAACTCGCATGGCTTCAACACGGTGCACGGCCGCATGCCCTCGGTGCTGACCGGTGCGAACCTCGCGAACCGCGATCTGCTGTACCTCGGTGTCAGCGGCGACGGCGACTCGGCCAGCATCGGCCTCGGCCAGTTCGCGCACGCGATGCGGCGCGGCGTGAACATGACCTACATCGTCGAGAACAACGGCGTCTACGG
>JBDUAG010000682.1:0-2556 GCA_040004785.1 Burkholderiales bacterium
AACGCGCTGATCATCGACCACTGGGGCATCGTGAAGGCCGACATCGGCCTGAAGAACGGGCTCATCAGCGCCATCGGCAAGGCCGGCAATCCGGACGTGCAGCCCGGCGTCGACATCGTCATCGGCCCGGGCACCGAGATCATCGCCGGCGAAGGCATGATCGTCACCGCCGGCGGCATCGATTCGCACATCCACTTCATCTGCCCGCAGCAGATCGAAGAAGCGCTGGCCAGCGGCGTGACGACGATGCTCGGCGGCGGCACCGGCCCGGCGACCGGCACCTTCGCGACGACCTGCACGCCCGGCCCGTGGCACATCCACTCGATGCTGAAGGCGGCCGAGTCGTTCCCGATGAACCTCGGCTTCATGGGCAAGGGCAACGCCAGCCTGCCGGCCGCGCTCGACGAGCAGGTCGAGGCCGGCGCCTGCGGCCTGAAGCTGCACGAGGACTGGGGCACGACGCCGGCGGCGATCGACAACTGCCTGTCGGTCGCCGACAGGCACGACGTGCAGGTCACGATCCACACCGACACGCTGAACGAATCGGGTTTCGTCGAAGACACCATCGCCGCCTTCAAGGGCCGCACCATCGCCACCTTCCACACCGAAGGCGCGGGCGGCGGCCACGCGCCCGACATCATCAAGGCCTGCGGCGAGCCCAACGTGCTTCCGTCGTCGACCAACCCGACGCGGCCCTACACCGTCAACACCATCGACGAGCATCTCGACATGCTGATGGTGTGCCACCACCTCGATGCCGGCATTGCGGAGGATCTGGCTTTCGCCGAGAGCCGAATCCGGCGCGAGACGATCGCCGCCGAAGACATCCTGCACGACCTCGGCGTGTTCTCGATGATGTCGTCCGACAGCCAGGCGATGGGGCGTGTCGGCGAGGTCATCATCCGCACCTGGCAGGCCGCGCACAAGATGAAGGCACAGCGCGGCACGCTGCCCGAAGACAACGCCCGCAACGACAACTTCCGCGTCAAGCGCTACATCGCGAAGTACACGATCAACCCGGCGATCACGCAGGGCATCTCGCACGTCGTCGGCTCGATCGAGGTCGGCAAGCTCGCCGACCTGGTGGTCTGGAAGCCGGCGTTCTTCGGCGTCAAGCCGAGCCTGATCATCAAGGGCGGCATGATCGCCGCGGCCGCGATGGGCGACCCGAACGCGAGCATCCCCACGCCGCAGCCGGTGCACTACCGGCCGATGTTCGGTTCGTTCGGCAGCGCGATGGACAACACCTGCCTGACCTTCATCTCGAAGGCCGCCGCCGCGCTCGGCGTGCCCGCCAAGCTCGGCCTGCGCCGCCGCACCGAGGCCGTGAAGAACACGCGCACGATCGGCAAGGCGGACATGGTTCACAACGCCGGCACACCAACCATCGAGGTCGATGCGCAGACTTACGAAGTTCGCGCCGATGGCGTGTTGCTGACCTGCGAGCCGGCCACCGAATTGCCGATGGCGCAACGCTACTTCCTGTTCTAGCCCAGCGGGGCGGTGAGCTTGCCGGTGTGCTCGTTCAGCGCGCGCGAGAGCGCCACCGCGGCCGCGTGAGACATCTCGATCGGCAGCACCTGCCCCGACTCGAACTGCAGGTGCAGCCGCACCTTGCCATCGCTGGCCGCGTGCATCACCCCTGCAGCGAGGCACTGCACCGCCAGCGGCAGATCGGCCACGGCCGGTGGCGCCGCGGCATCAGCATTCAGCAGTGCCGCCGCCACGGCCGGCGCGTCGGCATCGCGCACCTCGATCGAGGTGTCGCGCAACTCGCCATCGACGGTGGCTTCGGTCGCGATCACCACGCTCGGCTCGCCCGCCACCGAGCCGGGTGTCGAGTCCCTCACCTCTTCGACGGTCACCTCGACCTTGTCCACGTGCTGCGTCATGCTGGATGTCCTCGCGCTGGATCGATGTCCGCCCCGCGTCGATTCTAGGTCGTCGTCACGATTCCGTCCGCCGCGGGCGCAGCCCGCTTCGGCCCCGGAAACCACAAGCGGAACACCGTGCTGCGCCCCGGCCCGCTGATCACCGAGACGGTGCCGTCGTGCAGGTCCATGATCGATTTGACGATGGCCAGCCCGAGCCCCGAGCCCGAGCCGGCGCGCGACTCGTCGGCGCGGAACGCGCGATCGAAGATGCGCGCCTGGTGTTCGGCGGCGATCGGCGGGCCGTCGTTGGCGACTGCCAGCGTGACGCCGCCGTCATCGTGCGCCTGCGTCGTCACGCCGATGCTGGTGCCGCGAGGCGCGTAGCGCAGCGCGTTCGAGACCAGGTTGCCGATCGCACGGTTCAGCAGCGTCTCGTCGGCCCAGACCTGCTGCCAGTCGGGCTCGGCGCCGAGCATGTCGAGCGTCATGCCGACGCCGCGCTCTTCGGCCAACAGCTCGTAGTAGCCGCGGCCGCGCATCAGCAGCGGCCGCAGATCGATCCAGTGGCGGTTGATCGCGGCGCGCGGGTCTTCGGCGCGGGCGAGGAACAGCATGTTCTCGATCAGCCGCGAGATGCGCTCGTAGTCTTCCACCGCCGACTCGATCACCGCGCGGTACTCCT
>JBDUAG010000129.1:0-8482 GCA_040004785.1 Burkholderiales bacterium
GAGATGCGCAACGAGATGTTCATCTGCGGCGTGTTCTCGCTGCTCGACCGCATGTTTCAGCAGCCTTTTGCGACCCTGCTCGACACCATCCCGGTGCCTGAGCGTGTGCGCCAGGCCCTGAGCGAGCAGGCCGGGCCGTTCCAGCCCTACATCGAGCTGGTGCAGGCGGTGGAGGGCGAGTCGTTGTTTGAGTTCCGCGACGCGGCCGACAAGCTGCTGATGAGTGTGAGCGAGATCAACCGTGCCCAGCTGCGCGCGCTGATGGCCGCCAGCGAACTGGAGTGAGCGCGCCGGGCCGCCCCAAGGGCGAGTGCGCCCTCTCGGAGGGGCGGCGCGCAGCGCCTGGGGCGTCCCAATGACTTCGGCCGAGCCGTGGCCGAGTGCCAGCGGCTGGCGGGACTTCTTCGATCTGCTCTCGGACGCCGTCGTGGTGTTCGATTCCGATGCCCGTGTCGTGCTCGCCAACACCGCCGCGCTGCGGCTGTTGCCGTGCGAGGCCGGCCTGCCGGTCGAGCAGTTCCAGACCACGCTGGGCGGGGCGGCCGTGGCCTGGCTGCGCCATGTTGCCACCCGCCGCGGGGCCACGCCGCCGCCGATCCTGCAACTGGCCGACGGCCGCACGATCACGATCGCGTGGCGCCGGCTCGATGCGCAGCACGCGGCGATGCACCTCGCGCCCGTCACCGGCGAGCCGGCTGCGAGCGGCGCGCCGCTGAAGCCAGCGCCGCACACCTACCCCGCGGCCGGCCTGCGCGAGACCATCGGGTTCCTGTGGGAGTCGCCGTACCCGGCGCTGCTGCAGGGTGCGGATTTCCGCATCGTCGACGTGAACGCCGCATTCGCCGAGCTGTGCGGCATCGCACGCGACGACCTGATCGGCCGCGATCCGATCGAGAGCATGCCGGTCACCGACCGGCCCGCCATGCTGGCGGCGCGCGCGCGGTTGCACCGTGGCGGGCAGACCCCGCCCGAGCCTGCGCTGGTCGACGGCCGCCTGATTGATGCGAGCGGCCGCGAGCGTCGCTACCGTGCCGCGCGCCGCACGCTGATCGACGAGGCCGGGAACCACTTGTACCTCGCGTTGCTGCAGGACACGACGGCCGAGCACGTCGCGCGCGAACGCGCCGACCGCTCGCTGCGCGAGCTCGACGACTGGTTCGACCTGAGCCCGGTCGGCATGGTGCTGTCCGACGAGCGGGGCCTGCTGGTGCGCGCCAACCCGGCGTTCAACGCGCTGGCCGGCGCGCCGCCGGGCTCGCTGGCCGACGCACCGGCCGATCTGCGCGAGCTGCTCGGCTGGGATGCCGCGGCGTCGTTTGCGCCCGAGCCCGGTGCCGTGCCGCTCGAGCGACAGGGGTGGGTCACGCCGCCCGGCCAGAGCGCCCGGCTGCTGCGCGCGATCGTGCGCAGCTACCTGACGGCCAGCGGCCAACGCCGCACGATGGCGGTGATCGAGGACCGCAGTGCCGAGGAGGAGCGCGATCTCGCGCAATTGCAGATCGTCGCGATGATGGACACCGCCGGTGTCGGCCTCGCCACCTTCCAGGAATCGATCGGCTGGGTGCGTCAGCGCCATGCGGGCGGCACGCCGACGGCGTCGGCCGCGCTCCACGCGATCGGCCGCGACATCGTCGCGCCCGAGTCGATCGCCGAGTTCGAGCGTCTGCAGGTCGCGCTGCGGCGCGCCGAGCGCGCCGAAGTGCGCTACGCCATCGTGCACCCGGAACTGGGCCAGCGCTGGCTGCTCACTCGCGTCGAGCCGGCGACGTTGGCGTCGGGAAAACGCACCACGTCGGTCGTCACGCTCGACATCACCGAGCAGCACCAGGCGCAGCTGCACACCGAGCAGCTGTTGCACGAACTCACGACGATCCTCGAGAGCACCAGCGCCGGCATTGCCTACCTGCGCGGCGACGTGGTCCTGCGCTGCAATCGGCGCTTCGAGGCGATGCTTGGCCTGAACGTCGGTGCGATGCAGGGGCGCACCCTCAAGGAATTGCTGGGCACGCACGAACGCACCGGCCGCATCGTGCTGGAAGCCCAGGAGGCGCTCGAAGAGGGCACGATCTACGAGTCCGAGTTCGATGTTGTGCTGATGAACGGCGGCGTCGCGCAGACGCGTTGGTATTCGATCTCGGTGCGGCGAGCAGGTCATGGCGCGGGCCCCGTCGAGGCCATCGCGGTGCTGTCGGACGTGACGCGCCTGAAAGCACGCCAGCATGAGTTCGAGACGGTGGCGCGCGAAGGCGAGCTGATGTTCAGCCTCTCCGGCGTGGGCATCGCGTTCGTGCGTGACGGGCGCATCCAGCGTGCCAATCCGGCGCTGGCACACCTCGCCGGTTGTAGCGTCGCCGAGCTGACGACGCTGCGGCTCGCCGACCTGTTTCTCGATGCCCGCGAGTTCGAGCGCCGCTGGCCGCAGGTGCTGCGCATCCTCGTCGAGCACGGGCGCTGGAGCGGTGAGCGCCAGATGCGCACGCGCGACGGCCGCGCGCTGTGGGTGCAGGTGAGCAAGCGCTTCGTCACCGAAGGTGACCCGGCTGGCGGCATCATCGCGTCGTACGTGAATGTCGATGCGCGCCATCGCGCCGAGCGCGCGGTCGCGATGCAGGCGGAGCGCACGCGCTCGATCCTCGATTCGGTGCTGGTCGGCATCGTCACCGTCGGGCCGCAAGGCATCGAGTGGATGAACCGCTCGGCGCGGCGCATGTTCGGCGCCGACCTGGCCGACTTCGTGAACCTGCCGATCGCGACCGTCGCCACCGACGAACCCGATCACCCGTTCCTGCGCACCGGATACCTGACCGAGCTCATCGAGGGCCAGGCGGAGACCTTCGAGTGCCGTGTGAAGGCGCGTGACGGGCGTCGATTCTGGGTCGTCGGCAATGTCGTCTCGACGGCGCGCGAATCGACCGGCCGGCAGCTCACCTATGCGTTGCTCGACATCGAGCGCCGACGCGAGGCCGAGGCCCGCATGTCGCAGGCACAGGCGCAGCTGCAACGCATCATCGAGGCGGCGCCGCTGGCGATCACCTTGCGCGATGCGCGCACGCTGAAGGTGCTGCAGATGAACGGCGTGGCGGCGGCGAATCGCCGCGCCACGCCGGCGGCGCTGATCGGCCGCACGCCGGAGCAGATGTTCGACGCCGCCACCGCCGTCGAGCGGCGCCGCGACATGGAGGCGGCGCTCGCGACGGCCGAGGTCACGAAGCGCGAATACCAGCTCGAACTCGACGGCGAGCAGCGCATCTGGGACGCGCGCTACCTGCCGCTGTCGTCCAGCCCCGGTCAGCCACCGGATCAATTGCTGTTGGTCGCGACTGACGTGACCGAGCAGCGCGCCGCGCAGGAGGCGCGTCTGGAGGCCGCGATCGCGCAGCGCGACATGCTCGTCAAGGAAGTGCACCACCGCATCAAGAACAACCTGCAAGGCGTCGCCGGCCTGCTGCAGCAGATCGCCCAGCGCAAGCCCGAGGTCGCGGGGCCGATCTCGGAGGTCGTCGGCCAGGTCCATGCGATCGCGCAGGTCTATGGGCTGCAAGTGGGCGAGAGCGGGCCCTTGCCGCTGGTCAACGTGGTGCGGGCCATCACGACCTCCGTGCAGCGGACCTTTGGCCAGGCCATCCTGTTCGAGGTCAGCGGCGTCGAACCCGAACGCTGGCTCCTGCCCGAAGCCGAGGCGATCCCGATCGCGTTGACGCTCAACGAATTGCTGACAAACGCCATCAAGCATTGCGTCGGCGCGCCGGACGCGACGGTGCGGTGCACGCTCGCCTGCGGCGACGCTCAGGTGCAGGTGCTGATCGCCAACCCGGGCGCGCTGCCGGAGGGCTTCAACCTGGCGCGCATCCCGGGCGGCGTCTCGGGCCTGGGCCTGGTGCGCGCGCTGCTGCCGCGCCGTAGCGCGCGGCTGCTGCTGACGCATGCAGCCGGCCAGGTGCTGGCCGAGGTGACGCTGTCACCGCCCGGCGTGACGCGCTGAGCGCGTGAGATATCGCACGGCGCTGCGGAGCCATCCCCCCGGCGGCGGGGGTGTGCCGGTCACGGCCCTCGTCTTGGGCCGACAATCGCGGGCAAAGGAAATGAGCTTCCGGGTGCGTTGGGCGCCACCCGCGAGCGCAGCGCACATGACTTCGAACCGGAAGGGCACGATCCTCGTCGTGGATGACGACAGGCTGGTGCTCGCTACCCTGGCGCACGGCCTCGCGCAAGCAGGCTACGACGTGATCGACGCCGACAACGGCGACGATGCGATCCTGCTGGCGCGCGAGCACCGGCCCGAGTTGGCACTGCTCGACATCCGAATGCAGGGCAAGAGTGGTTTCGACGTGGCCGCCTACCTGCGTGACCACTGCCAGCTGCCGTTCATGTTCCTGTCGGCGTTCTCCGACGAGCAGACCGCCGCGCAGGTGAAGGCCCTCGGCGCCGTAGCCTACCTCGTCAAGCCGCTCGACATCGGCCAGATCCTACCGGTGGTGGATGCCGCTCTCGTCGCCACCCGCGCGCGTGCGCCCGAGGCGCCGGCTCGGGCCGGTGCTGCGATGCCGAGCCCGGAGGTGCTGATGGCCATCGGCGTGCTGATGCACCGCTACTCGCTGACACGCGCCGCGGCGTTCGAGCGGCTGCACCGCTTGGCGCAGGGCGAACAGCGCTCGATCGACGCTCAGGCCGAGTTGCTGCTGGCTGCCGTCGAAGTGTTGGCGCTGCCGGCGGCGCCCTGAGGCAGCGTGAAGTGGAACCGCGCCCCGCGGTTCACTTCGGCTTCGCCCCAAATCTCGCCGCCGTGCCGGCGCACGATGCGCCGCACCGACGCAAGGCCGATGCCGGTGCCCGGAAAATCGTTCGCGCTGTGCAGGCGCTGGAACACGCCGAACAGGCGGTCCGCGAAGCGCATGTCGAAACCGGCGCCGTTGTCGGTGACGCTGAACGTGTCGGCGTCGCGCGCATGGCGTGCGAACGAGACCGCGGCCGATGCGGTCTTGCCGGTGTACTTCCAGGCATTGCCGAGCAGGTTTTCGATCGCGACGCGCAGCAAGGTCGGGTCGCCCTGCACCTGCAGACCGGGTTCGATCTCGATCCGCACATCGCGGTCCGGCCATTGGCGGCGCAGGTCGTCGGCGACGAAGCCGGCGAGCTGCGTCAGGTTCACTGGCTGGCGTGCGAGCGGCTGCGACGAGAGCTTGGACAACGCGAGCAGCGCATCGATCATGTTGTTCATGCGTGACGCCGCACCGAGCACGCGGTCGAGGTGATCGTTGCCGACGCGGTCGAGCAGCCGACCATAGTCTTCCTTGACGATCTTGGTGAAGCCTTCGACGACGCGGATCGGCGCGCGCAGATCGTGCGAGACGGTGTAGCTGAACGAATCGTGGTCGGCCACCGCGTTCGCGGCATGGGCTGCGGCAGCCGACTCTGGTGCGGCTGGCGGCACGGGCGCGACGACCACCGCGGCCGCAGCCTCGGGCCGCGGGCGCCAGATCCCGTGGTATCCGGCGAATCGGCCGGTCGCATCGGCGATCGCGCGGCCGCGCAGCAGGCCGGCGCCGGTACTGCCGAAGAAGACCGGCACGTCGTCGAGCGCCGCGCCGCTGCCCAGCCGTGCCTGCAGCGCGGCGGTGTCGTCGGGCTTGAAGCATTCCCACAGCGGTCCCGGTGCTTGTGCCGCCGTCCAGTCGCTCGACGCCGCGCCGTGCGGCGGGCGGACCGCGACCAGCCGATGTGCGGCGTCGCTGTGCCAGACCCAGACATCGAGGACTTGCTCGATGACCTGATCGCGGGCGCGCAAGGCGCGCAACTCTTCGGCAACGTTGCTCCGGGCGTTCGCCGCACGCAGCGCCAGGATCGCGCCAACGGCTAGCGCCAGTGCGGCCAACGCCAGTGTGAACAAGAGCATGCTCAGGGTTGCCGAGATCGGCCCGGAGGCGGCGTCGGCGGCCCGAGCCGGTGCGAGGCCGGCCAGCGCGACCCATCCGGTCATTCGCTGCGGCCAGGAGAGGCGCCGGTTCGCGCGGGTCCTACCGAGACGATTCATGCGAATCATTGTAAGCAGCACGTCGTGACGGCCCGCAGAGATGCTGGCACGGCGCGCCGCGGGTCAAGTTTCGTCAGGCGTTGCCGAAAAATAGGTCAACCCTTGCCCGCTGACGCGCGGGACTGCCCACCATGCTGTTCCGACTGTCCCGCGTTTCGTTCTGGCTGACCGCCGCCGTTGCGGCGGTGGCGCTGTTCGCGCCTGGTGGGCACGAAACCGCGTTGACCGTCTTCGTGCTGATCGGTTGTGGGGTCGCGTTCGCGCTGTGGCGCTCCGCCATCTCGACCCCGCAGCGCGAGCAGACCCGCGCGGTCGCCGTGCCCGCGGCCGTGCTGACCGAGTCGTCGCTGCGAGATGCCGGCGCGATGCTGGTTCGGCACGCCGAGGCCGCAGCGTCGTTCGAGGCTGCACTGCATGCCGTGGCGCACGCGCTGCGCGGCGTCGATATCGGCGCACGGCTGGCCACGGTTCACGCCGTCGCCGACATCGACGCCACGCACGTGCAACTCCACGACCTGATCGAGGCCCAGCCAGGTTTCCGCGCCAGTGCACGGCCGGTGCGACTCGACGCCGGCACGATTGGCCAGGCCATTCGCACGCAGCGGGAAGCTGGCGCGCCGCCCGGCAAGATCGCCGTGCCCGCGGTCGGTGCCGGGCGCGTGATGGCGCTGATCGAATTGAGCGGCATCGAGGTCGACGTCGAGCCCAAGGCGCTGGCGGATCTGCTGGCACTGGCGCGGCGAACATTGTCGCGACTCGCGTCGGTCGAGACCACGGTGCCGCAGATGCCACATATTCACGGCCATGTGTTGGTGGTTGAGGACAATGTCGTGCAGCCAGAGGTCACGGCGCGCATGCTGCAACGATTGGGATGTCGCGTGACCCCGGCATCTGGCATGCTGGACGCATTGAATACGCTGGGTGGGACACAATTCGACATGATTTTGATCGACCTGCAGGTGGTCGGCGTCAAAGGCGAGGGCGCATGCCGGCTGCGCGGCGGGGGATCTGCGGACACGCCGGTGATCGCGCTCACCGGCTCGGGCTGGCCGGGGGACGCGCAACGACTTCGGGAACTGGGTTTTGATGACCATCTCTGCAAACCGATTCGGCGGAACCAGATGCTTGCTCTGCTGAGCCGGCATCTGCGTCCACGCGCGCCGGACGGGCAGCGGGAGTCCGGGGCCTCGGCGCGCGATGCCACGCCGCCAACGGCGGCCGAGACGCCGTTCGCACTCGACCCGGACGCGCTGGCGCGCCTCGCCGAGCTCGACCCGAAAGGCGAGAGCCAGCTGCTGGCCCGCGTGCTGCGGGCGTTCCAAACTTCCGTGGGGCGGCTGCGGCCGCAGGCCGAGGCGGCGCGTCTGGGTGGCGATCTCGCCGGCCTGCGGCTCGTTGCCCACACCTTGAAGTCTTCCTCGGCGAGCATCGGCGCGATACACCTGTCGCAGCTGTGCGCGCAGATCGAGACGACGATCCGCACCGCCAGTGGCGAGAATCTCGATGCGCAGATCGATGCCTTCAACTCGGCGCTGGACGACGCGCTGCGGGCGATCGAGCTGTTGCTGAAGGAGGGTGCGCGATGACTTCGCGTGGTGTCGCGGTCGAAGACGACCTGCCCGAGCGCCCGAACGTGCTGCTCGTCGACGACGACGAGGTCAATCTGCTGCTGACGTCGATCGCGCTGCGCGAGCGCGGCTTTGCGATCACCGAGGCGACCAGCGGCGAGCAGGCGATCCAGATCTTGGCCGACTGGCTGCCCGATGTGGTGGTGCTCGACGCGCTGATGCCCGGGCTCGACGGCTTCCAGACCTGTCGCGCGCTGCGCGCGCTGCCCGGCTTCGAATCGCTGCCCGTGCTGATGCTCACCGGGCTCGACGACGATGCGTCGATTACCCGTGCCTACGAAGCGGGCGCGACCGACTTCTTTGTCAAGTCGACGCAGTGGAGCCTGCTTGCAGGCCGGTTGCGCTACCTGCTGCGGGCTTCGCGCACGCGGGCCGAGCTGGAGCGCAGCAAGTCACGTTTGGCGCGCGCGCAAGACCTCGCGCGCATGGGCAGCTTCGACTGGCGCCGCGGCCACGGTGGTCCGATCTTCTCGGTCGAGGCGCTGCGCGTGTTCGGCCTGGGCCCGAACGAAGGCCTGGCGTTCCGTCCGCTGCTGCGCATGCTGTCCACCGACGAACGCGGCGGCCTGGTGCAGGTGCTGCACGAGGTGATGAAGCACAGCACCGTGCTCGCGACCGACATCCCCGCCACGCTGCACGACGGCCGCCAGCGCATCGTCCACGTCGAGGCCGAGCCCGAGTTCAACGAGCACGGCAACCTGATCGGCTATTCGGGCATCGTCCAGGACGTGACCGACCGGCGACTCGCCGAGGACAAGATCCGCCACCTCGCCAACTTCGACGCCCTCACCGGTCTGCCGAACCGCCGCCAGCTGATCTGGCG
>JBDUAG010000130.1:0-8477 GCA_040004785.1 Burkholderiales bacterium
CAGGTCATCTGCTGGAAGAGCATCCGGGAGCAGCAGCGCAAGGAGCTGCTGAATTCACGGCTGCTGGAAGTGCACGGGACGTGGCAACGTGAAGGTGAGATGCGGAGCCTGATCGCGGGACGGCTCAAAGACCTGACGCCGATGCTCGGTCGATTGAGCACCGTGTCGCGGGATTTCAAATGAGGACGCCTGCGATGAACTGCACCACCTTGCTGGCCGTCCAACTTTGAGCTGTCTGCCCATGAACGCCCCATTCCCCATTGCCCCGCGCCGCATTCATCTCACGCGCCTGATGTCGGTCTGGCGATCGGCTGGATGGCCCTGCCGCGACGCTGTCGAGCTCGACCTGATCGCAGCCGGCTGGGCAACGCTCGCGGAAAGCGCCAATGGACACGAGACCATTCGACTGACCGACGCCGGCATCCGCCTGCTGGCCGATGCCCGACAACGCAACCAGCGCTCCCTGAGCGCTCACGATCAGCTGGCGGCCAGGGTCGCTGCGCATCTGATGGCTGCAGGGCGGATCGTGTGGCGTGAGTTGTCCCTTCGCGCACGGATCACCACAAATCATCCGCAACCAGCCGGCGCTGCTGTGATAGCCGACGAAGCGCTGTGGCTGGACGACGAGACGATCACCCAACCCACCCATCAGGGCAAGGCCTCCTGGCGAGTATCCAGACCCGATGTGTTCTCGGTGCGCCGAACGTCGGTCGAAGACTATCTGCAGCCGATGGTTCACGAGGTCAAGGTGAGTCGGGCCGATCTGCTGTCGGACCTCCGCCACGCAGCGAAGCGCGAGGCCTACCAGTGGCTGTCGTGCGAGACCTACTACGTCCTGCCGGCCGGAGTGGCCGAGCCGCACGAAATTCCGGAAGCCTTCGGCGTCTGGTTGCTCAGCGGCAGCATCGACTCTGGCACGCTCGAGCTGGCCCGGCCTGCCCGACACATGCCGTGCAAGCTTCCCTTTCCTGTGTGGATGGCCTTGGCCCACGCCGCACCTCTTATTCCGGACGGAGAATCGACGCAGCAGGAACTGCGGGACACGGCAGCTGAAGGTGAGGAGCTCGCCGATGCAGCCATCGATCCCCAACCGCACACGGCGAACGACGCTTGAAGACCTACACCGTCGCCGTCCGCACGCTCTGCGAGTTCGCCGCCAAGCAGGGCGACCTGGACCTGCGGTTCACGCCGTCGCCGACATCGCAGCAAGGCATCAGTGGCCACCAGACCGTGGCGACGAGCCGCTCGGCGTCCTACCGAGCAGAAGTCTCGTTGAGCGGCGAGTACCGGCATCTGGTCGTGCGCGGACGCGCCGATGGCTACGACCCCGATCGGCAATTGCTGGAGGAGATCAAGACCTTCAAGGGCGACCTTGAGCTCATGCCCGAGAACCATCGGCACCTGCACTGGGCACAGGCCCAGGTCTACGGCGCGCTGATGTGCCGGCAGGTCGGCCTGGCCGAGCTGACCGTGTCGCTGGTGTACTTCGACGTCGGCAGGCAGCAAGAGGCACCGCCCCTGTCGCGGCAGTGCACTGCCATCGAGCTGCAGGGATTCTTCGAGAAACTGTGCGAGCGCTTCATCGCCTGGGCAGACGATGAACTGGACCACAGGGCGCGGCGCGACGCGGCGCTGACAAACCTGCGGTTTCCGCACGAGGATTTCCGCCCAGGACAGCGTGACCTCGCGAAGGCGGTGTTCAACGCCACTCGACTCGGCCGCTGCCTGCTGGCGCAGGCGCCTACGGGCATCGGCAAGACCGTCGCCACGCTGTTCCCAATGCTCAAGGTGTGCCCTGATCAGGAACTCGACAAGGTCTTCTATCTGACGGCCAAAGGCTCTGGACGATCGCTGGCGCTGAGTGCATTGGAGACGATCCGTCAAAGCCATCCCGCGATGCCGCTGCGGGTGATCGAACTCGTTGCCCGCGACAAATCTTGCGAGCATCCCGACAAGGTGTGCCACGGCGAGTCGTGTCCGCTTGCCAAGGGCTTCTACGATCGCCTGCCGGCAGCTCGCGCGGCAGCCGTATCGGCCGGAGAGCTGACCCGCGAGTCGCTGCGCGAGATTGCCTTTGCGAACGCGGTGTGCCCGTACTACCTCGGCCAGGAAGTGGCGCGATGGTCCGATGTGATCGTCGGCGACTACAACCACTTCTTCGACAGCACTGCGCTGTTGCACGGTCTGACGCTGGCGAACGCATGGCGGGTTGGTGTGCTCGTCGACGAAGCGCACAACCTGGTCGATCGTGCTCGGGCCATGTACAGCGCCAGCCTCAATTCGTCCCAGTTGCGATCGGTCCGGGCGGCAGCGCCCGCCTCGCTGAAGAAGCCTCTCGATCGGCTGCATCGAAGCTGGTCCCGGTTGATCGAGGGTGCAACCGCGGACTACACCGTCCTCGAAGAGCCACCGCAGGCCTTCGCATCGACACTGCGGGACGCTGCCGGAGCCGTCTCGGCCCATCTTGCCGACAGCCCGACCGCGGTCGACCCTGCCTTGTTGCAGTTCTACTTCGACGCCCTTCAGTTCACGCGACTGCTCGACACCTTCGGCACGCACTCGCTATTCGATGTCACGCTCGATCCGGCCACGGGATCCGGTCGGCGCCAGGTCGGCTCGACCTTGTGCGTGCGCAATGTGTTGCCGGCGCCGTTTCTCAAGACGCGCCTCACAGCGGCCCGGTCGACAGTGCTCTTCTCGGCAACGCTGACGCCGTGGAACTTCTACAGCGACACGCTGGGCTTGCCCGACGACACTGCGTGGCTCGACGTGGCAGCACCTTTCAAGGCAGAGCAGCTCTCAGTCCATATCGCGCGCAACGTCTCCACGCGCTACCGTCATCGCAGCAGCTCGCTGGCACCCATCGCGCAGCTCATCGCCGCGCAATACGCGGTCACCCCTGGAAACTACATCGCCTTCTTCAGCAGCTTCGACTACCTGGAACAAGCAGCGGGCGAGTTGTCCGGGCGGTACCCGCGCATCCCGACATGGCGACAAGGTCGGCGCATGGACGAGGCCGAACGCGATGCCTTTCTGGCTCGGTTCGCCGTGGATGGGCGCGGGGTTGGTTTCGCCGTTCTCGGGGGTTCCTTCGCGGAGGGCATCGACCTCACCGGAACGCGCTTGATCGGCGCCTTCGTCGCGACCCTGGGACTACCGCAACTAAACCCGGTGAATGAGGAACTGAAGCGACGTCTCGACGCCGAGTTCGGCGCCGGCTACGACTACGCCTATCTGTTCCCCGGCATTCGAAAAGTGGTGCAAGCCGCGGGGCGGGTCATCCGCACCCCGTCGGACCGCGGCGTGCTTCACCTCATCGACGATCGCTTCGCCCGGCCTGAGGTGCTTCGGCTGTTGCCGACCTGGTGGCGCATCGACACTTTTCCACCGAAAGTCATCGCTGCTTTCGACCTGGCTGGGACCTAGAGTTGTGCCGAGGGATCAGGTGCACAGGGCGCCATGCCCGATCCAAGCGCGAACGCCAGGCCAACGATCAGAATCCACAGGATCAGTTCTAGATTTATCGATTGGCATCCCGCATAGCTATAGAACAGCGCAAGCTCGGCGCCAAACTCGCGAAGGTCCAGCACTTGATCGATGCTGCGAAGCAGATGTCCAGAAAATAGGCCGACACACCGAAACCGGTCCGTGCAAAGCCTGCGTCGAGTCCGACGGCGGACCATGCATCAGCGCCGTCGCGACAACAATCGATCTCGCTGCACATTCGTCGCACCGGGCGCGCGCGCTGAGCGTTCTGCCTCTTGCTGCTCGGCCCGCTGGGCCGCGGCCCGAGCCGCTTGCTGCCCGCCCGGCGCCACTTCCGCGAGATACCGAACCGCCTCTGCCGCGAGGCGAATATCGGCCGGGTCCTTCGAGCTGGCCAGAGCTCGAGCGATCTGCTCCCATGCTTTGATGGCTTCGGCGCGGGCCGCGAGGGCTCTTGCGCTGGTCCGTTGGACCGGTCGCTGCCGAGTCAATGCGCCGCGGCCGTCCGCTCGTTCCTCCCACAGCTTGCGGTAGTTGCGATTGGCGGCCCTGACGGGTTGCCGGGTGGCTACCGCGTTGACGCCGCGGTCCTGCAACCCACGCGCAAACACCGAACGCCAACGGTCAAGGTCAGCCTTGCGAGGTGCCAAGCGCACACCGTCGTATCGGTCGGCGCGAACCGACAGGTGCACATGAGGGGCGCCTTGGTCTTCGTGAAGCACGAACACGTATTTGTGTCCCTCGAACAGTTCGCGCGCCGCGTCGGCTGTGGCGTCGCGAACCGCCTCCGGCGGCGTACCCGCCGGCATCGAGAAGATGATGTTGAAGGCCTCGCGTCGTGAGCTGATGTCATCGATGTACGCGCCGGCGATACGCCACTCGTCGGTCAGCTGCGCCAGGCCGGCGCTGCCATGGGTCTTCTCGCCGCGCTCGTCTTCGATCTCCAAGGTTTGCCCCTTGCCGCCGGCCTCGTTCTTGCCCAGGCGCGCGATGTACCTGAAGTGCTTAGCGATCGCCTTCATGCCGCGGCCGCCACCGGTGATCTTCACCATCACCTGCGTAGCCCCTGGCGTCACCGTGCTACGAATCCGGCTGCGGACTTCCATCGGTGTCATGGCCGCAGCGATGGCCAATAGCGGCAGCTTGCCACCCCCTGAATCGCCTTTGCCTTTTGGAATTGGATAGAACAGCCGGGCACCCCATTCGGTCAGTATGCCGTCGGTGTCCAGGGTGTTGCGAACCGCGTCGTGCGCCGATGCCGGTCCGCGGGTGCCTTTGGTGCACTCGCGGCTCATGGCTTCGGCTTGTGCGGCGTCACAAGCGAGCGCAACGAAGTGACAACCCGCGCAGCCTGCTCGACGTGATCCCTCACCACTTGAGCGAAGGCCTGCAGGTTCCTGGTGTCCGAGTTGCGGAATCCGCCCTGCATTGCATTCAGCGATTTGGCAATCTGGTTGATGTTCTTGCCGATCGGCAACAACTCGTGATTGGAACGCATGAGCGCGGCCACGCCGTCTTTCAGCGGGGTCGCGTCGACGGGCTGCATCGTCGCCGCGCCCTGGCCGAGGAAATGGCGAAGCACGAGGCGAAGCGCTGCGGGCCGGGTGCGAAATTGACCTTGCTGCTGGACTTGGTGCAGCAAGGTCGCCAGCTCGGCGTCGAGGACCACGCGACCCGGGCTGGTCGATGCTGGGGCTTCGGGGTTTGTGGGTGGGACGGGGCTGTCGGGGTCGGCCGATACACCCGCCCGCGCCAGCTCCCGCTGGAGGAGTTCGCGAGTCCATTCCGACGGGGTGCGACCACCCGCCGCGGCAGCGGCTCGGAGCCGAGCTGACAGCTCGGGCCCGACATCGACGTGAAGCGTCGCCCGTTGCGAGGGCTGCATCAGGCAGGCCTCGTGACACACACAAGCCGGCGCAGCCTATCCTGCACTCCACTCTTTCGCATCTCTGTTTGGTGTCGCACCTTCTCTTTCATCGTCACCCCTGAATGAACCAGACGAGCTTGAACAGCGCCATCACGACCCAGGTCGTGATGGCGAGCTTTGCCAGGCGAAGCGTCGTCCAGCGGTAGTCCTCGAATTCAGCCACCGCGCGGTACGCGCGCTTGATGCCGAACCCGAGGCAGAACACCCCCAGCACAGCCCCCACAAGCCCGCCCGAGGCGGGCAAGGTCTTGACCCAGTACAGGCCTGCGGCCGGCGCCAGGATGGCGTCCAGCGGTGCCAGGCACCGCAGCACTGGGTAGCTCATCCACGCAACACGTTCAAACGTCGGATTCATCGGTTCGCGCTCGCTCGAAGACCACCGGGACACCCCGGAACGCCGCAAGCGTTGATCGACGGGCCGCCATCAGCCAGCAGTTGATCTGGCGCGGTACCCACCCCCACAGCGTTCCATGCACACAAGCACACCAGCCGGTCACCACAAGAACACCGACGCATACGCACTCCCGCCCCGCTCCGGCACACCGCCTAGCGGTACGGCCCGCGAAATCTTGCACATCGCGCATTTGGCAAGAGGTACGTTGCACTTTTCGATCTTTTGCAGCCGCATCAATCTTTTTACTCTACGCTCTATGTCATCGCTTTTCAATCACATATAGTGTCATTCTACGCATCTTGTTTTCGTATTTTGTATGTTTATGGTCCAAAAGGCACAGGATGAACCCAGAGCACCCTCACTCCCGAACATCGCAATGACCACGGACGCGTTCACCGCCAGCCTGGAACAGAGCGCTGCCAGCCATCCCCCGTCGAAGGCCCGCCGAATTGCGGCGCTGTTGCCGCAGATCGAGGCCGCCATGTCGCAGGGAAGCTCGCGCGCTCACATCGTCACTGCGTTGATGGCCGTCGGCGTCGACATCACGCCGCACCAGCTGTCCAACGTGATCGCCCGCCTGCGCAAGCAGCGCCAAGACACCGCTGCGCCGCCGGCCGGGCGCCCGAGCGGTGTCCCTAGCGCCGGCGTTCCCACGCTCGCAAACCTGCCGAACCCGAGTTCGCCATCGAAATTTGGCGCGCACGACCCTCGCCTGCTCGACGAGGTCATGCGCAGCACGCCCGACATGAAAGCACTCGCCAAGTTGGCACCAAAGGGGAAACCATGAAAGTCTGCGTTCTGAACTTCAGCGGCAACGTCGGCAAAAGCACGATCGCCGCGCATCTGCTGCAGCCTCGGCTGCAAGCCCAGGTATTCAGCGTCGAGAGCCTGAACGTCGATGCATCGAGCGATGGCGTTGAGGTGGCCAGGCTCAGGGGCAAGCACTACAACGAGCTACAGCAGCGCCTGATGAAGCTGGACAACGCGATCGTGGACGTGGGTTCGTCCAACGTTGAAGACTTCCTCAAAATGATGCAGCACTACGCCGACAGCCAAGAAGAGTTCGACCTCTTCGTGGTGCCGGTGGTCAAGGACGGCAAGCAACAGGCCGACACGGTGAACACGATTCGGGCGCTTCGTGCCATCGGCGTGCCGGCCTCCAAGATCCTGGTGCTCATCAACAAGGTCGAGACCGACGATGACCTGCGCGTCGACTTCGCCGGCGTGATCGGCTTCTGTGCCAGCGGTGAGGCGACGCTTCCCGAGGGCGGGGTCATCTTCGCGAACGAGCTGTTCGCCATGCTCAAGTCGCAGCAGCTGTCGATCGGCGCGCTGAACGACGACGCGACCGACTACCGGCAAAGGTTGCGTGTGGCGGGCAACGAGGAAGAGCAGGACGCTGCGATCCAGATGATCGCCGTGAAGCGCCTGGCAAAGACCTGCAACAAGAACCTCGATACCGCGTTCGCGGCGATGTTCCCGGAGACGCTACAAGCCTCGCTTGCACTGTCCGTCGAAGTGTGACCTTGCGTCTGAGGGCGGCCTGATGGGCAACTCGCTGGACGCCAGATCGGCGCGCGAGGCGCTGATCGTCGAAGCGCTGCGCGGCGTCGACACGGTGCTCGCTGCGGCCGATGCTGTCGGCGAGCGTCTATCGGCCAGCTCGCAGCGCCTGGAGTCTGCCGCTGCCGGCCTGACCGCTGCCGGCACGCTGTACTCGGTCGAAGTGGCGCAACTCACCGAAGCGACCAAGAAGGCCCTGGCCGACTACATCGAGCGCCGGGCGTCGGCGGCGACCACTCAGGCGTTGGCCGAACATCGCAAGGCGATGAAGGACGCGGCCACCCTGGCGTTCGCCGAACAACTCGCACCAGCGGTGAGAGACATCGGCCGCCAGGTCGAGATCCACGGCAGCCTTGTTCGCGCCAGGACGGCACCACGGCTTGCCACGCTCGTCCTCGGCGTGGTGCTGGGAATACTGCTCGGCATCGGGGCCGCCGTGCTGTGGATGCGATGAACCACGCCGACAGCTGTGCATGCCACGACCGCGCGCTCTGGCATGAGTGCCCCGGGCTACGGAGTGCATCCCGCCTGGGCGGGTTGCAGCCCTACCGGGCCGGCTCCTACCGGGGCACGCGGCAGTCCGCCGGACTGCCGCGCAAGCTCTATATGCCATAGGGAACCGGTGGCGGCGTGCGACGGCTCTTTGCTTGTCATGAGGAAATCTCGGGATGACTACCGAAGCGAAGTTGGGAGCGACGTTGGCCGTACTTGCGAAAGACGCGACTGAAAGCATCAAGGCGCCGATCCGGGTGCCGGTCAGCACGGCCCCGGCGCTGATCCTGAGCAGCGGAACCCTGGAGGCGCTGAAGTGGCTGGCGTTGCTGTTGATGACGCTGGATCACGTCAACAAGCACCTGCTGCACGCCTCGGTGCCCGAGCTGTTCGCGGCGGGTCGCCTGGCCATGCCGCTTTTCGGCTTTGTACTGGGCTACAACCTGGCCAGGCCTGGTGCGCTGGCCAGTGGTGGCTACTCGCGCACAGCGCGCCGGCTGGCGGTTTTCGGGAGCATCGCCACCATTCCGTTCCTCGCTCTCGGTGGACTGGGTTGGGGGTGGTGGCCCTTCAACATCATGGCGACGCTTTTCGTCGCCACACTTTGCGCGTGGC
>JBDUAG010000683.1:0-2533 GCA_040004785.1 Burkholderiales bacterium
GGCGGCTACGGCGGTGGTGGCGGTGGCCGCTCCGGTGGTGGCGGCGGCTACGGCGGCGGCGGTGGTGGCCGTTCGGGTGGCGGCGGCGGCGGAAGCCGCGGCGGCTACTGACCCCAGCGGATCCAGACAAGAAGCGGTGGTGCGAAAGCCCACCGCTTTTTTACTGGCCGGCGCGCGGCTTGCGGCCGCGGCCTGAGACGAGCTTGTCAAAGAGGGCATTCGGCAGGAGCCGCAGCAACTTCGCGACCACGCCCATCTGCCACGGGATGATGCGGTAGCTCGTGCCGCGCTCGATGGCGTCGAACGCCTGGTTCGCGAAGTCGTCGACCGGCATCAGGAACGGCATGCGGTACGGGTTGCCGCGCGTCAACGGCGTATCGATGTAGCCTGGGCCGATCGTCACGACCTTGACGCCGCAATCACGCATTTCGACCCGCAGGGTTTCGCAATAGCTGATCACCGCGGCCTTGCTTGAACAGTAGGCGCCGTGCCCCGGCAACCCGCGGATGCCCGAGACACTGGCGATACCGACGAGGGTGCCGCTGCGACGTACCCGCATCGGCGCGACGAACGGGTGGAACGTGGCGGCCGTGCCGAGGTTGTTGGTCTCGTAGATCGCACGCATCACTTCGAGGTCGGAGAAGATCGAGGTGTCGATGCCGACGCTGATGCCCGCGGCGGCGATCACCACGTCGGGCACACCCTGCGCGGCGATGCAGGCGTGCCCGGCGGCGGCGATGGCGTTGATGTCGCGCACATCGGCCGCGTAGACGGTCCAGGTGTCTGGCGCGAAGCCCTGCGACTGCGCCCAGGCCTGCACCTCGGTCACACGTCGCGCGACCAGCGCGAGCCGGTAGCCGGCGCGATGAAAGCGTGTCGCCAGCGCCTGTCCGATGCCGCTCGACGCGCCGGTGATGAAGACCAGCGGCGGACTCATCGTCACTTCGGCGCGGCCGAGGCGGCACCCGCCGGCGCGAGCACCACATGCAGGCGGCCCTTGAGGTCGAGCACGCCGGCGAGGTTGTCGTAGGCCATCGAGTCGGCACGGATCTCGGTGCCACCCTGCGTCACGAGCACCGGCAGATGCGAGCGCACACGCTCCGTGTTCTGGAAGCAGTGCAGAAACTCGCCGCGGAACTCGATCGCCGGGTTCTTGTCGGTGGCCTCGCGCACCACGTGCGCGCCGCCGCTCAGCTGCACCTCGCTGCCGTCGCGGTTCGCGATCGCCATGCGTGCCGTCGCGTTGGTGATGCGGCCGTCTTCGCCGAACGCGCGGATGCGCGGGTTGTCGATCTCCAGCGTGTCGGTGTCGGGGTAGTGGCGCATCGTGTCGCCTTCGATCTGCACCCGCATCGCGCCGTCGGGCGCGAAGCGCTGCACCATGAACTGCGTCATCGTGTAGTCAGGCACATGGCGCAGCGGCGCGGCGCTGCGGTCGGCCTCGAACAGCGGCGTGTTCTTCACCAGCCACCAGGTGCCGAGCGCGAGCGCGGCCATCAGCAGCAGCGGCAGATAGGCCGAGGCGGTGTCGAGCACGCGCCAGGCCCAGGGCGCGCGCAGCGCCGCCCTCACACCCCACCACCGTCGAGCGTGAGGAGGTGGCCGCGCAAGGCCTCGCCATAGCGGCCGGCGGCCATCATCAGCAGGTCGCAACACTCGCGCGCAGCGCCGTGGCCTCCCGCCGCCTGCGTCACATGGTGGGCGACAGCCTTCACTTCGATGTGCGCGTTGGCTGGCGCGCAGGCGAACGCCGCGCGGGCCAGCAGCGGCAGGTCGGGCCAGTCGTCGCCCATCGCGGCGAGGCTGTCCCAGCCGACATCGAGCTGCGCCATCAGAGGCGTGGCGGCGGCGAGCTTGTCGCTCGCGCCGTACACGGCGTGTTCGATGCCGAGGTCGGCGACACGCCGACGCACCGCAGGCGAGTCGCGGCCGGTGATCACGACCGGCACAATGCCGGCGCGCGCGAGCAGCTTCAGGCCGTGGCCGTCGAGCGTGGAGAAGGCCTTGAACTCTTCGCCGCGCTCGCTGATGTAGATCCGGCCATCGGTCAGCACGCCGTCGACATCGAAGATCGCCCAGCGAATGCCCTGCGCCTTCAGCAGCAGCTCGGGCGGATGCGTCAGGCGCGGCTCGATCATCAGATGACCTTCGCGCGCATCAAATCGTTGGAGTTCAGCGCGCCGACGAGCATGCCACCGGCATCGACCACCAGCACGCTGGTGATGCGGTGCTGCTCCATCACGTCGGCCGCATCGACGGCGAGTGCATCGGCATTGACGAGTCGCGGCCGCGGGTGCATCACGTCGGCCGCATGCAGCGCGCGCAGGTCGGCGCCGCGCTCGATCAGGCGGCGTAGGTCGCCGTCGGTAAAGATGCCCAGCACCCGGCCCGCATCGTCGATGACGGCGGTGAAGCCCAGGCCCTTGCCCGTCATCTCGCGCAGCGTGTCGGTGAAGGTGGCCTGCGGGCCGACGCGCGGCACCTCGTCGCCGCTGCGCATCAGGTCGCGCACATGCATCAGCAGCTTGCGGCC
>JBDUAG010000684.1:0-2532 GCA_040004785.1 Burkholderiales bacterium
AGGCAGCCGATGTTGCCGTCGAGCTGGATATAGGCCAGGTCGAACTTGCTGGCTTCGATCTCGGCCGGGTCTTCTTCGTCGAGGTCGCGGTAAGCGACGATCTCGGGGTGGCGGAACAACGCGTTGCTGTCGAAGTTGAACTTCGCGTCCAGCGCCTTGATATTGCCGTTGCCCTCCAGGATCAACGGGTTGATCTCGGCCAGCGAGCAATCGGTGTCCATGTAGCACTGGTAGAGCTTCTTGAGGACGTCGATCGCCTGGGCCTGCGAAGCGGCCGGCACACCGATGCCGCTCGCGAGTTCGGTGCCTTGCGCATCGGTCAGGCCGGTGGCCGGGTCGACGAAGACCTTCAGGATCTTCTCGGGCGTGGCGTGGGCCACTTCCTCGATGTCCATGCCGCCTTCGGAGCTGGCCATGATCGCAACCTTCTGCGTCGCGCGGTCGGTGACGGCGGCGACGTAGTACTCCTTCTTGATGTCCGCGCCCTCTTCGATCAGTAGGCGGCGCACCTTCTGGCCGTCGGGGCTGGTCTGGTGGGTCTTGAGCTGCATACCGAGGATTTCGCTCGAGAGCTTCTCGACCTCGACCATCGAGCGCGCGAGCTTGACGCCGCCACCCTTGCCGCGCCCGCCGGCGTGGATCTGCGCCTTCACGACCCAGACCGGGCCGCCGAGCTTTTGCGCTGCTTCCGTGGCTTCGCGGACGCTGAACGCGGGATAGCCGCGCGGCACCGGCACACCGAACTGGCGCAGGATTTCCTTGCCTTGGTACTCGTGAATCTTCATGGTGGGTCTCTGTGGGCTGATTGAGGGGTGGCGGGGGCTGCGCGATACCAACGCGGGTAATACGTCTTCACGGCAAGACCATCGGCGCGCAGCGCGTGGCAGCGGTCGATCTGGAATGGTTGCTGGCTGTCGGCGGCGTCGCCACGCGTGTCGAGCACCTCGCCGGCAAAGGCCTGCACCACCGCGGTCGGCAAGACCTGCGTCAACTCGGTGATGTGGGTGCAGCCCTGGACGCCGCCGAGCCGCTCCTTGACGGCCTGGCGAAACCCGCGCAGCAGGTTGAGCCCGACGAGGCGTGCGTAAACGTCGCCATACGAGTTGCACTCGCCGGGGTAGGGCATCGCGGCGGTCTCGGCGCCGGCCTCGATGACATTGAACTCCTCATCGACGACCAGGCGCAGCAGCATGTCGTGGATCGGCGCGCCGGCTGGCAGCATGCCGGTGGCCATGCGCGTCGCGCTGGCGCGAACGTCGGAAATGTGGGCATCCACCTCCCACAGCCCATCGTGGCGCGAATAGATCTGCACGTCGATGCTGCGGCGGTGCTTGAGCAGACGCGGGGTTGCGGCGGTCGGCAAGGCCATCGGTGCGGAGGGTCGGCTGCGAAGAACTCAAGTGGAACACGTGCCCCGCGGGCGACGCCCGTCAGGCCAGCAGATCAGCCGTCGAATGTAGCATGTTGCTCTGCACCATCGCGGCGCAGCAGGCGCGCGATGACCTCGGGCGAAAAGCCTCGCCCGGCGAGAAAGCGCGCCCGCTTGGCGCGCTCGGCCGGGCTCGCCGGCGGCGCGGTGAACCGGCGTTCGAGGACCGCGCGGGCGCGTTGCAGCTCGCTCTCGCGCAGCGCCTGCGCCGCCTCGGTAGAGAGCGTCACCTGATGCTGCTTCAGCTCTTGGCGGATGCGCAGGTTGCCGAAGCGGGACGAGCGCGCATGCACGCGCGACTCGGCAAAACGCTCCTGCGAGAGGTAGTTGTGCGCTTCGAGCCAGTCGAGCAGCGCGTCGATGCGCTCCACGGGCGCCTGCTCGGCCGGCGGCAGGCCGGCCTCGGCGGTCGCCTCAGCTTCAGCCACCGCATGCCGCAATAGCTTGCGTCGCAATTCGCTGCGGCTCTGCTCGCGCTGCGCCAGCCATTGCAGCGCGCGCGCCCTCAACGAGCGCTGCGCTTTCATCGGCCGGCCCTAGTCTTTGACGACCTTCAGCTTGGCGGGCTTGGCATCGGCCGCGTCGGCCGAAGGCAGCAGCCGGATACCGGCCGCTTCGCGCACCTTGTTCTCGATCTCGAATGCGAGGTCGGGGTTTTCCTTGAGGAACTCGCGGGCGTTGTCTTTGCCCTGGCCGATCTTCTCGCCGTTGTACGCGTACCAGGAGCCGCTCTTTTCAAGCACCTTCTGCTCGACGCCCATGTCGATGATCTCGCCTTCGCGGCTGATGCCCTGGCCGTAAAGAATGTCGAACTCGGCCGTCTTGAACGGCGGTGAGACCTTGTTCTTGACGACCTTGACCTTGGTCTCGTTGCCGATGACTTCCTCGCCCTTCTTGATCGAGCCGATGCGGCGGATGTCGAGCCGGACCGAGGCGTAGAACTTGAGCGCGTTGCCGCCGGTGGTGGTCTCGGGCGAGCCGAACATCACGCCGATCTTCATGCGGATCTGGTTGATGAAGATCACCATGGTGTTGGTGCGCTTGATGCTGCCGGTGAGCTTGCGCAGCGCCTGGCTCATCAGGCGGGCCTGCAGGCCGGGCAG